>CAMKMR010000056.1 GCA_946413945.1 uncultured Lachnospiraceae bacterium
TTGCCATATGATAGTCAGCTACGAATCTTTCAAGACGTCCGATAGCAACCGGCTCGCCCTTGATACCACGGACACAGTTCTTCTCACACTGTGATTCCTGAGGACATACACGTCCGCATACTGCTGGAAGTGAACTTGAAAGTGAGATTATCTGATATGCTTCTTCAAAATTTCCTGCTGCAACTTCAGCTATAAATGCAGGAATATTTACTTCTACAGGACAACCTGATACGCAAGGCTTGTTCTTACAATTAAGACATCTTGCAGCTTCGTCCTTTGCCTGTTCCTCTGTGTAACCAAGAGCAACTTCTTTAAAATTCTTATTTCTAACATCTGGATCCTGTGATGGCATAGGATTCTTTGTCATTGACATATTTGGCATCTTACTTTACCTCCATCTTAAGAAGATTACATGCTTCCTCTCTTGCTTTCTGTTCGAAAGGCTTGTATGTTGCACCTCTTGACATTGCTTCGTCAAAGTCTACTTCAAATCCGTCAAAATCAGGACCGTCTACACATGCAAACTTTGTCTTACCGCCAACTGTAAGTCTGCAACCACCGCACATTCCTGTACCGTCAACCATGATAGGGTTCATGCTTACAACTGTCTTAACGTTATATTTCTTTGTAGTAGCAACTACAAACTTCATCATGATAAGTGGTCCGATAGCGATAACTTCATCGAACTGCTCCCCATCAGCAATAAGCTTTTCAAGTGGAGCTGTAACAACACCCTTCTCACCTGCTGATCCATCATCTGTCATAAGTATATAATTGTCACTTGCTGCCTTAAACTCATCCTCAAGTATAACAAGATCTTTATTTCTAAATCCAACTATAGATGTTACTTCACATCCTTCGTCATGAAGCTTCTTAGCAACAGGATATGCAATAGCACAACCTACGCCGCCGCCTACAACGGCAACCTTCTTTAATCCTTCAGTCTCTGTTTTATTTCCAAGAGGACCTACAAAATCAGGGATTGAGTCACCCTCATTTAAAGAATTAAGAATTTCTGTAGAACCACCAACTATCTGGAAAATAATTGTTACAGTTCCCTTCTCTCTATCATAACCAGCGATAGTAAGAGGGATTCTCTCGCCATCCTCTGATGCTCTTAAGATAATGAACTGTCCTGGTTCGGCTTTACGAGCTACAAGTGGTGCCTCAATTTCCATCAGTGTTACTGTTGGATTGAGCGCTTTCTTTGTTATGATCTTAAACATAGTAAAAGCTCTCCCTTTTAATATTTTTTGTATGTTCTCTATATGTTTCCCTATAGAAGTCTTCGCTTTATCCCTTTAAAGGAGTAAATTCTCCTATATAAATATCTCCACAGGATATACGCATACATTTATGGATTATACATGAAAGTTTTTATAGCATCAAGTAGGCTTTTTATAATTTCTTTATTCCTCCCACACTTTCACCCGGACCATAATCTTTGACTTTTTTAATTAATAGCCCTATCATAGAATTCGGATTTATGATCTCCCTTGATCTGCTATTCTTCTCAACAGCTCTCACTTAGGGTCAGATCTTAAATTATTAATGTAATTTTAGAGGTAATATATGAATTACGCATTAATCTTATTATTTTTATTTTCAACCGGCTGCCTTCTTGGCTGGATAATAGAACTATTTTATAGAAGATTTGGTTCACCTTACGGCAGGAAATCTCACAAATGGGTCAATCCCGGCTTTTTAGTAGGTCCCTGTCTTCCTCTTTACGGCTCAGGCCTTGTGATCCTTTATCTTATGGCCCGTATACCAATGCCATTTTTTAAGGGAAATTCATTTTTTAATGCCATCTGCACCATTATACTTATGGGCATTGCCATGACCCTTATAGAATATGTAACCGGCCTCATCTTTATAGTACATATGCATGTTAAACTTTGGGACTATTCAGATAACTGGGGAAATATCCAGGGTATAATCTGTCCGCTCTTTTCTTTATTCTGGACAGCCTTAGGAGCATTTTATTATATGATAATCGACCCTGAAGTTCTTGATGCCTTGGACTGGCTCTCGAGAAATCTGGCCTTCTCATTCTTTATCGGGCTTTTCTATGGAATCTTTATCATAGATTTTGCATACTCATTTAATCTTGTTGTAAAGGTTAAGCAGATTGCTGAGGAATATCAGGTTGTAGTAAAGATCAATGATTTCCGTGGAAAGATCATCGATATGAGAGAAAAGGCTCATATAAAGAATCATTTCCTTATATCAGTCCCATCAAACCTTGCTTCCATAAGAGATGTATTTGAGGAATATAAAGATAATCTTGATGACTTTTCTATTAAGAAATGGGTAAAAAAAACAATCGAAAATCTGCAGGATAAACAGGAATGACACAGCGCTGATCACTTACATTTTTTCATTGACCAGCTGCCGTTTTTTAAGCTATACTAGTGCGGCTTAGAATAACAATTTTTTGAGGAAATGATCATGAGTATTTTAAATGTAGAACACCTCTCTCACGGTTTTGGTGACAGAGAGATTTTCAGAGACGTATCTTTCCGCCTTCTCAAAGGCGAACATATCGGACTTGTTGGTGCCAACGGCGAAGGTAAGTCAACTTTTATGAGCGTTGTAACCGGCAGGATGCAGCCTGATGCCGGCAAAGTAGAATGGGCAAAGAATGTTAAAGTAGGTTATTTAGATCAGCATGCCGTTCTTGAAAAAGGCATGACTATAAGAACAACTCTTCAATCAGCATATTCATCTCTTTTTGAACTTGAGCAGCATATGAATGATCTTTATATGCAGATGGGCGATCCTGATATGGCTGATAAGATGGATGAGATAATGGAAGAAACAGGAACTATCCAGGATTATCTTACCATGCACGATTTTTACCTTATCGATTCTAAGGTTGATGAAGTTGCCCGCGCTTTCGGGCTTACTGACTTAGGGCTTGATAAAGATGTAACTGAGCTTTCAGGTGGTCAGAGAACAAAGATTCTTCTTGCCAAACTTCTCTTAGAGAAGCCTGATATCCTGCTTTTAGACGAGCCTACTAACTATCTGGATGCAGAGCATATTGAATGGCTTAAGCGTTATCTTCAGAACTATGAAAATGCTTTTATTTTAATATCTCACGATATTCCTTTTCTTAACAGCGTCATAAATATCATTTATCATGTTGAAAACTGCGAACTCACCAGATATGTAGGTGATTATGATAAATTTATGGAAGTTCATGCAATCCACGAAGCCCAGAAAAAGGCAGCTTATGAAAGACAGCAGAAAGAAATCGCTGAATTAAAAGACTTCGTTGCCAGAAATAAAGCCAGAGTTGCTACAAGAAATATGGCCATGTCACGCCAGAAGAAGCTTGATAATATGGAACTTGTTGAATTATCAAAAACTAAAGCTAAACCTGAGTTTAATTTCCAGCTTGCCCGTACCCCAAGCCGAGTTCTTTTTGAGACAAAGGATCTTGTCATTGGCTATGATGAAGCACTTTCAAGGCCTCTTGATTTTACTATGGAAAGAGGTACGAAAATTGTCCTTACAGGTTCAAATGGTATCGGTAAATCTACTCTTTTAAAAAGTCTGTTAGGAATAATCAAACCTATCAGCGGAAAGGTAATAACAGGCGACTTCCTTGAAATCGGATATTTCGAACAGGAAACTGCTCCTGATATTGAAACAACATGTCTTGAAGAATTATGGAAAGAATTCCCATCATGGAATCAGTATGAGGTAAGATGCGCTCTTGCTAAATGCGGCCTTACTTCTGACCATATCGAAAGCAAAGTAAAGGTTCTTTCAGGTGGTGAACAGGCAAAGGTAAGACTTGCCAAGCTTATAGGCCGTCCTTCAAATCTTTTGGTATTAGACGAGCCTACGAACCATTTGGATGTTGACGCAAAAGAAGAATTAAAGAAAGCTCTTATTGCCTATAAGGGCAGCATCCTTATGGTATGCCATGAGCCAGAATTCTATGAAGGCCTTGCTACTGAAGTAAGAAGCTGCAGCGACTGGGCTCTTAGAGAAATCTAGTCTTTAAGTCCTTCGCCATTAATTCAATATAAAGTAAACTAATCTGATATAACTAGCCTCCAAAAAATGAAATAATACACTTGAACAAACACACACAGTTCACAAACGGAGGAAATTTAAAATGTTCTTAAAACACGGAATTAATCTTGGAGGCTTTTTGTCTCAGTGTGATCATTCAGATCTTCATCACAGGTCGTTTATAACCGCAGATGATATCAAATGGATCGCCGATCAAGGTTTTGATCATGTCCGACTTCCAATTGATTACGAAGTACTTGAAGATGTGTGCGGAATGGAAAAAGGTTCCGGCTATCTCATTGTTGAAAATATCGTGGAAGAAGCTAAAAAGAATGGTCTTAACATCATCCTTGATCTTCATAAAGCATATGGATATGACTTTAATGACGCTGGCAACGCAGATAAAAATACACTTTTTAAAAGCCCTGCCCTTCAGAACAGGTTTCTTAATCTGTGGAAGAATATTGTTAGACATTTTTGCTCATATGACAACGTTGCATTTGAACTTCTAAATGAAGTTGTAGAGACTGAAAATGCAGAAGCCTGGAACCTTCTTATAAGACGTACTGTTAAAGTCATCAGAGAATATGCTCCTGATTCACCAATAATCTATGGTGGCATTCTTTGGAATTCAGCTTCTACACTTAAATATCTCGAAAAACCTGTAGATGATAACATTTATTTTACCTTCCATTTTTATGAACCTCTTGTTTTCACCCATCAAAAAGCTTACTGGGTTAAAAACATGGATATGGAAAATGATGTTTTCTATCCTGCCTCTAAAGCCAATTATATGGTCCAGTGTCAGAAGATAGGCGACCAGGCTGGAGCAGTAGCTAAAGCCGACTTCGAGCAGATAGATAAGGAATTCATGCGTTATATAATGCAGGAGGCAATTACTGCTGCGAGAAACGCCGGCGCAAAGCTTTACTGCGGAGAATATGGTGTTATCGATCAGGCCCCTCTTAGCGCTACAAAAAAATGGTTCGAAGACTGCACTTCCTTATTTAACGAATATGAAATTGGTTCAGCTCTTTGGAATTATAAAGAAAAAGATTTCGGACTTATAGATGATCATTACTCTGAGATAAGGTCAGAGCTGCTTAAGATACTGACAAACAAGTCTAATTAGCTAAAAACGATCTCTATATTGCAACATTAAAGATCATTTATTATTTGGATATATAAGAGCCCTTCTATATGACTTAAGTCATAAGAAGGGCATTTTAAGTAATTTTCTTTAAAGAAAGAATTGAACTGAAGTAGAAGTTATCATTCTTCTTTACATAATCACAGTATTCGTTAAAGTCTATATAATACATATTTCCCCAGGAAGAAATCCTAAGCATCAGACGTCCTGTCCCTGCTTCCTCTATATATCCTGTTACAGTAACATAATGACCCTTCGTATGACAAACCGGATTAAAAGTCTTTCCCCTTCTTTCATAAAATGTCACTCTGTTTTTCCTGAAATATCCTGGGCCAATCGAAAAGATTACCGGAAGATCATAAAGCCTTATCATATCCTTTATTCTTTTCTTTAAATTCCATGGCAAAACTCCCCAGCTTACTCTGTATGGAAGATCATTTCCTCTTATAAATCTCTTCATCGCAAGTGACAGCCAAATTCCGGGAATTCCTCTAAAACACCAAAAACGAAAATAGCTATTTCTTGTCTCTTCAAGCCTCTTAAGATAATATTCTTTTTTATCATATTTAGTCCTTAAGCCCGGTTTCATATAAAGGACAAGATCGTTAAAGGCAATAAGCCCACATCCATAATCAGAGATCTGCTTTTTATCGCTCCATTCCTGATTTCCACCAAACGAGTTCTCAACCTTGATATAATCCTTTGATAAATTCACTTCTTCAGTTTCATTTAAAATAATTGTTTCCATCTTCTCTTATAGTTGTAATAATTTAATCTATATTTCTCTTGTTGTTTCAATTTTCCCCTGCGGCGGCAATTCATTAATTTTTCGCTTATTGTTTTAATTCTTTTCTGCAATTCTAAAATTTTTTTCGCTTTTTAAAAAATTTTTCTTGCAATTTGTCGCTTTAAAGTGTTAAAGTATGTAAATGTAATCCATAGCATTAACTTAACATATTTAACGGCTAAAAAAAAGTAAGAAACTTAGGAACGTATATGTTAAAATATTGCATTGTAAATACATTTTTAAGGAGGCCAAAATATGTTAGAACAGATATCCATATTTGCTGAAAATAAAAAAGGGGCAATGAAGAATATCACTAAAGCCCTTTCTGATAATGGTATCAATATCTTTAATGTAGTAACTAATGACAGTGCTGAATACGGCATAGTTCGTATCCTTGTGGACGATACTGAGAAGGCTATGGTCTTTTTAAGCAATGCAGGTTATTTATGCAATGTATCAAAAGTTATAGGTGTTGTTATACCTGATTCAGTAGGAAGCCTTAGCAGCCTTCTTGAATCAATCTATGATGCAAATATTAATATAGATTACATTTATGTTTCATACAATAGAGAATCAGCCAAGCCAGTAGCAATAATTAAAGCAGCTGGCTACACCGAAGTTGAAGCATGCTTAAAGAGTAAGGGTTATACTATTCTTTAAATATTTCGGATCTGTATCATTTATATATGGTACAAGCTGCATCATGATCTCTTGCTAAATGCTAGCAAAGATCAACAATAACTACTAGATAAGGAGATTAAGAAAATGGAAAACCATATGGAATTCGTCAGAAAACTTCCTACACCTCAGGAATTAAAGGAGCAGTTTCCACTTCCTGAAAATGTAAAAAACATAAAAGAAGTTCGTGATAAAGAAATAGAGAAAATCTTCACAGGCCAGGATGACCGTTTCATCCTTGTTATCGGTCCATGTTCAGCAGATAATGAAGACGCTGTCCTTGACTACATGACAAGACTTGCAAAGGTTTCAGAAAAAGTTAAAGATAAGATTTTTATCATCCCACGTGTATATACAAATAAGCCAAGAACTCTTGGTATTGGTTATAAGGGAATGCTTCATCAGCCAGATCCGGAAGGAAATGAAGATCTCCTTGCCGGTATTATCGCTATAAGAGAAATGCATACAAGAGTTGTTAAGGAAACTGGTTTTACATGTGCAGAGGAAATGCTCTATCCAGAAAATCACCGTTATCTTTCAGATCTTCTCAGCTATGTAGCCGTAGGTGCCAGATCCGTTGAAGATCAGGAGCACAGACTTGTTGCTTCTGGTATCGGAATTCCAGCTGGTATGAAGAATCCAACAAGCGGTGACATCACTGTAATGATGAACTCTATCACTGCTGCTCAGAACCCTCAGAGATTCCTTTACAGAGGCTGGGAGGTTCAGACAACTGGTAATCCTCTTACTCATGCTATCATGCGTGGATATGTTGATCAGTTCGGCAGAAGCATGCCTAACTATCACTATGAAGATCTTATGAGAGTCAGCGACGAATATCAGGCTAAGCATTATGATAATCCTGCAGTTATCGTCGATACTAACCACAGTAATTCTGGCAAGAAATATCTTGAGCAGATCCGTATCACTAAAGACGTCCTTCACTCAATGCATGTTTCAAATGATATAAAGAAACTTGTAAAAG
Organism: uncultured Lachnospiraceae bacterium; assembly: GCA_946413945.1. Taxonomy (GTDB): domain Bacteria; phylum Bacillota; class Clostridia; order Lachnospirales; family Lachnospiraceae; genus Eubacterium_Q. The sequence goes on from CAMKMR010000056.1 coordinate 7,630, forward strand.
GACTTATGATCGAAAGTTACATTGAAGATGGCTGTCAGAAGATTGGCGAAGGAATCTATGGAAAGTCTATCACTGATCCTTGCCTTGGATGGGAAAAGACTGAACAGCTTATTTACGATATAGCTGATCTTCTTAAATAGTATTTGTTTTTTTCTACATACAGGCCGCAGATTGTATTTATAAAGTACAATCTGCGGCCTCTTTTACCTTGACACTCAAAATCAGATATATTATTTTTTTATAGGGTGCGTTTTTTCGTTTCCCTATTTTTATTTAATTATTTCCCTATTTTTAAATAAATTTGTTCAATATATTTCACACATAAAGGAAGGTATTTTTATGAATAATCCATCTGAAGTTTTAGAACTTAACATGAATGGGGCTATCAAAAAAACCAGCCATCCATTCTTTAAACTCCTGGTACTGGCAATGATGTCAGGTGCATTTATTGCATTCGGTGCTGTAGCTTCAAGCTTTGCCGCCCATAATATTAAAAATGTAGGTGTAGCAAAACTCGTGGCAGGTTGCATTTTCCCTGTAGGCTTAATGCTTGTAATAATTGTCGGCGCTGAACTTTTCACCGGAAACTGTCTTATATCAATGGCTGTATTTGATAAAAGAGTTTCTATAGGCAAGATGATCTATAACTTAGTTGTTGTTTATTTCGGAAATATGATCGGCGGTGTCTTAGTCGCAGCTCTTACATACGCAGCTGGTCAGTGGAATCAGGGAAGTAACCTGGTTGGCGCTTATACTATCAAGGTTGCAGTAGGAAAAACAGGTCTTTCATTTACTCAGTGCGTTGCATCAGGTATCCTTTGTAATGTTCTTGTCTGCTTAGCAGTTCTTGCTGCTGCAGCTTCTAAGGACGTAACGGGAAAGACTTTAATGTCTTTCTTTATCATCCTTGCCTTTGTTATCTCAGGTTTTGAACACTGTGTAGCAAATATGTATTACCTTTTTGCTGGTAAGATTGCCGCTTCTAACACAGCTTATGTAAATGCAGCAATCGACGCCTATGGCCTTACTGCAGACAAAATAACTAATGCACTTTCACTTGGAAAGATTTTTATTAATAATCTTCTTCCTGTAACAATAGGAAATATACTGGGTGGTATGGTATTTACAGGACTTCCATTCTGGTTTGTAAATAAAAAAAAGAAAGAGAACTAAAGAAGAACAGCGCTCAAGGGCGCTGTTTTTCTTTAGTTCTCTTTTTTAGTTCTAAATAACGGAATTGCTCCGCTTCGCTCTCGCAATTCCTAAACTGCATTCGTATTCCCGCTTTTCCTTCGTAAAAGCTCCATACTCATGCAGTTTCAGTTTATAAAATCAAGAACAGCGCCTCATGCGAGCAT
>CAMKMR010000057.1 GCA_946413945.1 uncultured Lachnospiraceae bacterium
AAACTAAAAATATATTTATTTGTTTATTTGTTTAATAATAAAGGATTATATCAATACTTATGGAATTTAAGACCATCTATGGTCTTCATGATATAATTTAATTAAAATCATAAAAAACATAGCGAGGGAGGCTATAGGATGGCAAAAAACGGAAAAGTTTTATCAATAGACATCAATAATGAAAGTATTACTATAGTAGAGGTAACACCTTCACAAAAGAAGCAGACCTATATCCATAAGGTCTTAATTTTTGAAACACCAGAAGATTCATTTGAAGACGGTGTAATAAGAGACATCGATAGAATTGCAGCTGAGATTAGACAGCAGCTGGTTTCTAATGGTATCTCAAATAAGAATGCAATCTTTGTTATGAATTCAACAAAGGTTATCAACAGGGAAGTTACAATTCCTTATGTAAAAGAAAATAAGATCAAGGAAGTTATCAATGCAAGTGCATCTGATTATTTCCCAGTTAGTATAGAAGATTACGTAGTTTCAAGTTCGGTTCTTGAAGAAATGACAGCAGATGATGGCTCAAAGAGTCTTCGTGTTATGGCTGTTGCTGCACCTGAAGCTATGGTTCATGGTTATTATGACCTTGGTGGGGCTTGTGGACTCAGAGTTCAGGACATCGATTATATCGGTAATTCAATGCTCCAGCTTATCAAGACTCAGACAAATGAGCAGTCAACCGCAATGGTTATACAGCTTGGCAGTGAGTCTACAGTATTAAACGTAGTACAGGGTAAGAATCTCTTACTCCAGCGTACAGTTCCTTATGGAACAAACCCGGTTGTTAATGTTGTTATGGAAGAAAAGGGAGTTGATGCTACAACAGCTATGACTCTTCTTCAGAATGACAGGATTATCACAGTTGATTTTGATGATAATGAAGCAACAGGAGCTTTCAGATATCTTATAAATAATATCGGACGTGTAATGGACTATTATGCAAGTAATCATCCAGAGGCACCTATCGATGATGTATTCCTTACTGGTGATGGAGCTCTTATCAGAGGCATTGATGGACTCTTTAAGATCCAGCTCAATGTTTCAACCAGAATAATGGATACACTTTTCAATGTTAAATTTGATCCTTCAATAGATCAGAAGATCTATAGCCCGGTTTATCTTATTTCACCAATCGGTGCAACTCTTGCTCCAATGGGATTTGAGATTGTACAGGCTAAGTCAGAAAAACAGGGAAGCATTGGTTATGCGCCTTTCTTTGTTCTTCTTGGATTATCACTTGCCTTTGCAGCAGCTTCTTCTTTCTATATTTTAAATCAGAAGAAACAGGCACAGGATGAACAGGCATCCCTTAATCAGCAGATTAAAGAAAAAGAATATATTGAGAATGTTATTATGGAACATGATAAAGAGCAGGCTAAGACAGAAGATATTCTTGCTATGGCTGCTTCAACATATTCAACAAATGAACAGTGCCTTGCATTTATCAATGAATTAGAAAATAAGATTCCTTCTAATGTAAGAGTACAGTCATTTTCGTCTAGTGATTCGGGCATTACTATTCCATGTAAAGCAACATCTTATGATGAAGTTGCAGACTTTATCGTTCAGCTTAAGACAATAAGCTGTGTTGATAATGTTTATATATCAAGTGTAACTCAGGAAATAGCTGATGATGGAACAAAGGAATTTACATATACACTTACTTGTGTATATACAAATCCAAACCTTGAAGTATCAGAAGACACTTCAGATGACTTTGTACAGTAAGGAGGAAATCAATAATGGATAAGAAAACACAAAATATCGTACTTCTTTGCCTTCTCTCAGTTTTAGCTGTTCTTGGATCTATTATGCTTGTATATAAGCCACAGAAGGAAGAAGTTGATGCACTTGAATCAACTAACGCAGGCCTAAGAAGCAGACTTGAAGAATTAAAAGAAAAAGAAAGCCATAAAGCAGAGCTTGAGGCTGAAACAGAAGAATTTAAGAAACAGTTTGAAGAAGAACTTAAGAACTATCCTGCTGATTTAAACCAGGAAACAACTGTTATGTTCATGAAGGGAACAGAAGCTGATACAAAGGTTATCAATAATAACTTCTCGCTTCCTGAAGATTCAGTTTTCTATGTTCTTGGAGAGGGTGCACAGAGTTCTTCAGATATATCTACTGAAGGCAGTGCTGATACTGCGGCTGCATCGGGAGAATATACTGTAATTACTGAACAGTTAAATGTTTCATATGAAGGAACATATGAAAATCTTAAAAAATATCTTCAGTATGTTGCAGATTATAAGTTTAGAAGAAATATCTCACAGATCAATATTGCTTATAATCAGGATGAAAAGACATGTTCTGGTACTGTAACAATGAATCTTTATGCTATCACTGGTGGTGATAGAGATCCTGAACAGGTTAATGTTTCAGTTAAGGAAGGCGTAGACAACATCTTTACAGGTGGTAATGGATCATCTAAGAATGTGGCTTCTCCATTATCAGCATCAAATGGAGAAAAGATCGTATCAGATCATGAATTGATGATCATGCTTGCATCAGCTGATAATGATTCAACATCAGGTATTGTTGTAGCATCAGATGAGGCTGACGAAAGCACATATGTAACATCAAGTGAGAATGCAAGACAGGATCTCACAATTTCTGTTACAACAGAGAATAATAAGAATTATGTAACATATCAGATTGGAGATAAGTCATATAAGTCAGAAATAAGATCATCATCACTTACTGTATATGTAAGCTCATCTGCAAGAGTTGATTCAGATGATAAGAATGGCGTTAATGTTTCAGTTCGTAATTCAACAAATCTTAGTGTTTATTTTAAGGTTGCTAAGGATGATAATTCAGATCCAAGATTTAAGCTTGGATCAACAATGGGTAATGTAAAGGTTTACTAAAAGATAGGAGTGTTGCTTATGAGGAAATTTAAAAGCAATAAAGGCTTCAGCTTAGTTGAATTAATGTTTGCTGTTGCTATACTTAGTATTTTGCTTACTCCTATAATGACTAGCCTTGCTCAAGCCTTAAAACAAAGTACTGACGCTCAGGAGCGTCAGTACATGTATGATAATGCATCATATGTATTGGATTATTTTAAGAAAACTCCAAAAGATGTACTAGATAAGGGTGGGGACAGCGAACTTGCAATCAATACGCCTGTAACAACGACAGATTGTACAGTGAATATCTGGAGCTATTCAGTATCTGGTTCTTCTGTTATAACTAATAAGATTTCATCTACACCAATTGCTTATACAATTTATACTTATACTTTAAGTGATCTTGAAGTTGGTCCAAGAAAAACAAAGATTGACAGAAAGATATCAATGAGCAATATGGATGATAAGATAAAATCAGTTGGATATAGCAAGAATGGTAATATTACTTATTATACAGTTGTTTATGATATGAGAAGAGATTATCGGACAGCTTTTATTAGTAATGGCTGGTCGGTAACAGATGATGGTCGTATAGTTAAGTATGCAGCAGGGTCAGGAATTATAACTGATGTAATTGTAAGCCCGGTTCAGTATGGATCAATTTATTATAATATTCAGAACCTTGATACAAATACAGTTGCTATTATAGACGGTTCTACTTCTGATATTGATGGAGACTTTAATAAAGATCTTAAGAATGCTATAAGAAAGATTGAAACATCTTATCTTGAAGCTGATGCAAAAGCAAGAGATGTAGCATTTGATGCAGAAGCTGTTAATGATGAAATTAATCAGAAGATTAATGAATATCTTACTGCAAGTGATTATGATCCACAGAGACTTATATCAATTTCTGTAAAGACAGTTATGAAAGGGTCGGAAGTAGACCATTATACTGTTGTTTGTACGGTAAATTATAAGTGTTCTAAGAAATATCGTAATATCCAGCCAGATGGTCTTTCATACACTGTTTTTCAGAAAGATTTCTTTACTACTGAGGCTCCAGATGTTTATCTTATATATGAGCCATATGTAAAGGCTTCTTTATCTGGAAATTCTAAGAATTATGCTACAAATGATTATATTGTAACTTATGGTGATGTTAGAGCAACTAATAAGAAATATGGGGATCCATCAAAGGTTTATATTATTAAACCTAGTGTTACTCGTACAGGAATGAGTAACTATACATCGACAAAGATTCATATCAATCAGGTTTATGATTCAGCTGACGGCATAGGAACAGATATGGAAGAACAGCTAAAGGTCTTCACAAATCTTAGTCTTGCTCATAGTGGCGCTAATTATACTCAGTTTGATTTTTCTGCTCTTACAGCAACTAATATTCCAGATCTTAAGCTTTCAAGTTATGGAGGAGCTGTTTCACTTAAAAAATATGAGACGACAAATATCAAGGGAATAGAAGAAGATCAAAGTGATAAAGCAAGACTTTATAATATTGAAGTTAACTTTAGAATGCTTAGTGGTAAGGGAGAGACTTGCATTTACTATGGGGCGAAGGAGGCTAATTGATGATTAAAAGAATTAAAAAAATTAAAAATACTACATCAAATCGTGGCTCTGGACTTGTTCTCGTAGTTGTAGCGCTTAGCTTCTTGGGTATTTTAATGGGTACATTGCTTACACTAGCAGGTTACTTATATAAAATACAGGTATATGAATATAGCCAGAGAGATAACTATAATTATCTTGAACAGGCTATGGATCAGGTTTACCAGAATATTGGTAATATGTCTACTGAATATATTCAGAAAGCCTATGTTCAGACTCTTCAGGAAATGTCTTCTTTTGATTCGACGACAGAGACATACAGACTTAAGGATGAAACAGCAGTAAATGCAAATTTTAAAGATTTATTCATGAAGATGTTGATTCAAAGTGATGATCTTAATTATACAAATCTTGGTAAGAGATTTACAGAAATTGTTTCAAGTTCAACTCAGAATTATGATGGAACACTTACTTCAAAGATTAATATATTTAAGGAACAAAATATTGCCTTAAATATAAATAGCTTAAAAGTAATGATATATTACATGGATGGTTCAAGTGAACTTTATACCAGTGCAAAAAAAACAAAGATTAATTATACGAAGGTTTCAAAGATTGTAATTAGAAACGTAGAATTAACCAGACAGGCGTCTTATGATAGATCTCTTGATTCTAAGGGAAATTATAAGCAGACAATCTCAACTGATATCGTAATTAACAGACCTGCATTTAATGTTAACTTTGATCAGTCATCGCTCAGTGCTGAAACACTCTTTAGTTTCTGTATTATCGCTGACTCAGGGCTTGAGATTAATAAAGTTGGTTATGACGCATCAGTTAAGAATGCTGAAAACCCTAATGTAAATGGTGATTATTCACTTACAATCGCAGGTAATGTATATGCAGCATCGGACTTTTATAATAAAGGCTATAACGCATATGATGTGAATGATAAAAATTCTACTGAATATAAGGACTATATTAAGGAAATGTCTTTTACAAACTCAGATGATAAGTATAAGATGATTCCTATTACAAAAAACTATGATATCAATAATCCAGCAGCTCTTCTTCATAATCAGCATTCAGTTATTATGAATAGCTCAGCAAGTTACGTGGATTATTTGTATGATGGAAAGAATGATAACAGTAGATATTCAGGTATTTATATTAACGGAGGAAATGATGCAACAAAGAATCCGGTCAGAGTAAATATCTTTGCTGATAAGATCATTGTTCCAGGTACTCTTGCAGTTATGAATTCAGCTGATCTTACAGTTAAGGGCTCAAGTGCTGCTAAAAAAGAGATTACTGCTAATGGTCAGGTTATCTCTAATTCAGATTTTAAGGCTAATGTATGGGCTGATAATGTATATCTTGGAGGAACAACAGGCGAAGGTGATTCAGCTAACTTCGCTGCTGATATGTTTATACGAGATGATACAACAGTAGATCAGAAAGGATCATCAATCTGGATTAATGGTTCGTATTTTGGTTACAGTAATTCAACTGCGGCTGATAAGAGAACATTTATTCCAACTGTTGCAAAAGATGCGGATGGAGTGAATATCTATCAGCAGAAGGTTTCAGATGATGTAACTGAGAACAGAGGTCACTATAATTCAAGTGCCATTGTTATCAATGGAGAAGAAACAACGGTAGATCTTTCTGCAACAAAGACAATTTACATAGCAGGTCGTGCTTATGTGGAATTATCAAGACAGAAAGTAAAAGATATTAATGGTAAAGAAGCAGATATGTTTAGTACAATCGTTAAGGATTATAAGACAGGTGAATCTGTAGCGATTAAGTCTACACAGCTTGCTTATATTCCAGCAGCTTATCCATCTGACAACGATTCAGTTAAGGATGCAAAATATCCTAATACATATTTGGTGGAGCTTCCATCAAAGCTTCAGGCATTTTACTTATTTACAAAATATTTTGGAAATAGTGGAAAAGTTCCAGTTGTTTATTATACAACAGATGTTGTAACAAACGGAAAGACAGTAACTAAGAAGTTCTGTTATTTTGATTTTAATTATGCAGCTGATAAGGAATTGTATGCTGCTAGTGCTGGTATAAACCAGACAGGTGATTCTTTATCAAAGCAGTTTATTAAAGATTATTTCAATTATCTTAACTGGGTAGATGCATATAACAGTTCAGATAATACAGTAGTAGCAACTGTTCCAACAGATATTGATACAAACCTTCTTGAAGATGAAAATGCTAAGGAATATCTTGAGGATGTAACAAGTTATCCTGATTTTTCAGTTAATAAGATTACTCTTGCATCTGCAGAGGACGCGTCACAGTCAGTATTTGCCAGCGGTGTTATCACAACTAAGCAGGCAGATAGTTCCATAGCTAAGAGCAAGGTTAATGTTGTAACTGGAGAAGCAGAAGTAAGCAGTACATTATTTGCTGGTATGGATGCCATGGGTAATGGTTATAAGTCTGGAACAACATCTAAGACTAATCTTTCAGCAGCGAACAGTGTAAATATGTCAACAGAGTATCTTCAGCATTACAATTATCTTAAGTGGTCACTTACAGACCTTGTATCAACATCAGATGAAGCTAGATTTATAGATTCATTGATTGAAGATGATAAATATGGTGAGGCTGCTATTACACCAATTAATAAGTATTTCAATTTTGATGTACTTGATGGTTCTAATAATGTAGATACTACATTTGGTAATGGTTATATCGTTAAAGTAAGTAATCAGGATATAACGATCAAAGATAATGATGATGATAAGATGGTAAATGGTCTTATTATCACAAAGGGTGATGTATATTTTGACAGTAATGTAAGTTCGTTTACTGGACTTATCGTTGCAGGTGGAAAGGTATATGTTGATAGTACAACACCTACAGGAGATTGTAATATTACAGATATCAAGGCTTCTACACTTACTGTTAATGTAATCAATGCTTGTATCTCAGCCTTAAAGACAACTGATAAGGCAGAAGATGCAAAGACTGTTCTTAAAGTATTTAAGGCATATGCTAATCTTGCAGATGGGACAGGTAACCAGAAGAAAATTGCTACATCTGAGAATAAAGTATCTATATCTCAGGTTGATTATAAGGATTATATGGGTTATGAGAACTGGACAAAGAATGTCGAGTATGATAACTGGTATAATAACAGACTGGATAACTAGGAGGTAGTATTAAATTATGAGAGAGAGCAAAAAACATAATAAAGGTTACAGCCTAGTTGAGATGATCATTGTAATTGCTATCTTATTAGTTGTATCTGCTATGGGTATGGTTACCTTCAGTATGGTAAAAAATGCCAGAGTAAAGGATGCTGCTGATCAATTTGACAGTTTGATCTCAGAAACGATACAAAAAAGTAAGAATATGATCGAACAGCCATATACTTATAAATTAGCAAGTGCAGGTTCTCAGTCCACAACTTGGTTTAATAATTATAATTATTATAGTATAGGATATTATATCGAATTTTATTATAATTACGATGAAGAGTGTTGGTATTCAAATTTTGGTGGACTTTATTATATTCACGATGATAGTAAAGCTACTAAAAAGAAGAATAACGATAATGGCTTACGAATTGTATTTTTAGGGCCATTAAAAAAGAGTGGATGGAAAGAATTATCTTCAGAATGTAAGATTGTTTTTACTCCAGAAAAAAATGCATTACAGTATTTCAACGGGGATAAAGATGCTTTTGTATCTAGTTTTGGAAATAAACAGGTATTTAATACATTCGATAATGATAAAATAGTACAGTCTGTGGATACAACAAGTTCAACTTTTGCAATATATTTTAATAAAAGAGGTGAATGCGTTCACGGTGCAGGGTCTTATTCTTTCCAGAAAGCAGATGGGACAGAGTTAGCTAAAGTAATCATTAGACAGAATGGTAGTCATGTTGTTGAGTAAGGAGGCGAGGCAGATTGAAAAAGAATAGCAATAAAGGTATTTCTTTAGTAGAGCTTATGGTTGCTCTCGCCGTACTTGCAGTACTTATGGTTGCTGTAATAGGCTTAATGTCAACTTATGTTACTATTTATAGGAACAGAAAATCAGCTAAGGCAGTTCAGGATTCAGCGGAGGCTGCTTTTGATGAAATTGAATTTACTCTTTCTCAAGCAGAAAGTATTACAATTTCAGGCTATACATTCAGTGGTACGGAAAAGGATATGAATTTTTCTGATGATGTAGCTTCTGATAAATTTTCTGGAAAGCTTGAATATGCAACATATAAAAAGATTGTTGATATTAAAAATATTTCTAATGGTGGAGAAGGAGCTGGTGCTAATGGTTCTAATAAGATTTTGCATGCGAATGTAAAAATAACTCTTAATGGAAAACATAAAGTATATCCGGATGTAAATAAGATAAGGTATGAATATTCATATTTTTCTGGGACAAGACCTTATATAGTTTCAGGTTATAGTAAGA
>CAMKMR010000058.1 GCA_946413945.1 uncultured Lachnospiraceae bacterium
CTGCTACTTCTTTTACAAAACCGCCTCTAAGCTTTTCACCAACAAATATGATCATAAAATCTATTCCTCTTTCTTTAGCTCTTTCAGAAGATCCTTTTGAAGCTCTATTTTTTTCTTTAGCTCCTCAATATCTTCTTCATTTTTTTCATTTTCTAACTTCTTATCATTGATCTGGCCTTCAAGGCCACCGATCAGACTGTCTGTCTCTTCTTTTTCGCTCTCAGTCTGATGTTTTTTTCTCTCATCCAGCTCAGCCATCCTGCTTCTCGCATTTTCCATGAGCTGATCATTTTCCTTTATCTTTCCATTAAGATCTTCTATGGATGCCTCATAACTTTCTATCTTTGATGTATAAGCAAGCTCTATATAATCATTAATGGCTCCTGCAGGAAGCTCTTTTACCATTGTAGCAGTCTTATCATTCATATAGATTACTACCGGCTTAAAATCTTTATCGTCTGCAGAAATTGTAAGGGAAACCTCTTTCCAGTCTTTTTTTACACCAGTCATATGGATCACAGTAAACTTATCATTGCTGCATATTACATTTGTCTTTATAAGACCGTTCTTATCTCTGCCCTGCCATTTATAGGAGTTGATATCATCCAGGGAATTATTTTCCATTTCAACGATGATCTCCATTGTCTTTTTCCCTGGACAATAAGCCCATCTGTCTACTGTAATGAATCTGCTGTTTTGCTCTATTGTTTCTCCTACCGGAGTAACAATTACACCTTTATAGCCTTGTGGTAGCCAGTAATTTGATGAGAAAAAGAAGGCATAGCCCAGTAAAAAGATAAATAAAAATCCATATAAGTAACCATTAGAGCTTTTCTTTATCTTTCTACTATTCTTCTTAAATTTTTCTTCTTTAAAACTCTTATCTGCCATGTTATAACTCCAGTTCAATGCTCTCTTCCATACGTTTTGTCTTTATTACTTCATTATCCTTATATCTCGCCTTTAATCCCAGTGGATCATCTATATCTTTATTCAGGACGTTAGAGCTCTGCTCTATGATCCTATTTTTTATTCCTAAGCTTTCTGCCCTTTCCAGATCTCTTTTCTGCCTTTCCGATAATCCATCTGTATCTCTAGGTGCAAAGAAGATCTCTGCTTCTTCAAGTTCTTCTGTAAACATTAAGCTGTATCTTGTAGCAAGAGCTCTTTTAATTTCATTCTTATTTATCTTATGGCAAGACACATAGCATTTTTTCTTCTTTTTCAACATATCTTATCTCTCCTTTAAACGTCTTTTTCGTTCACTGACCTTAAGATATAAGCTTTTCCTGCAAGTTCATATTCAAGAGTATTATCGTTATTTTCTTGAATATGAACATCATAGAATCCTATAATAGGTGCCTTTATCCATTCATCCTCATTAATATTTTGTATTAGTTTAATCTGCATCTTAAGAATATCATCAAATTTTGGATACACTTTACAACACATCTTAAATATTTCATCCTTATACATTTCGTCGTAATCTTTTACAGATTCATAATTTGAGAATATCAAAAGATGTGGAATTCCAAATTCATCTGCATTTCTGCATTCTATGACACTTGCATAAGATGATTCTTCTGCCTTCTCAGGATTCACAATAATCCAATTATTTGGACATATTAACAATCCATTATTCATTGGAATTGTTTTCGTTGAATTAAAATCTTTTTTACCTGGTGACAAATAAGCAATATTTAAATAATCGGCAATTCTTGTATAGTATTTCTTTTCTTTTAATAATCTTTGCTCTTCAAAACAACCAGCTCCTTCCATCATAATATGAATATTTCTAATTTTTGTTATTATAAATTTTCTAAATATTTCATACATGTCATCAGGCATATCGAAAAAGGATTCAATAATACCATTTATAATAGATCCATATGGAATCTTCGTCTGTTCGTTAACTCTCTCCAATGTCTCTTTGTTTTTTTCTGTTAGGTCAACTGATAATTTATTTTGTTTCATACTATCCCTCCTAAATAAGATCAAAAAAGTAACCGCCTTCTGGATCAACTACTACAGTAATTATGGATCTATTTTCATCAGTTATCGTTATATCAAATAAATAAGATCCATCATCAAGACTCTTCTTAAGATAAGGAGTTGATCTAGCCAGGATAATTCCTGTTGCATTTCCTTCATAAGAGCCTTCTTTAAGCTTGCCCTTCTTCTTAAGGAAGCTGCAAAGCTCTTTATCAAATACTTCCGGATCAAGGATTGTTTCAATCTCTGGATGTATTTCATACTTTATAGGACTAACTATATCTTCTAGCTTTTTCTTTTCTTCTGCTGCAGCTCTGCCCTGATCGGCTGTATCTACAACATTTCGATACGTTTCCGAGCTCTCAGTAGTTTCTTCCTTCGTCAGAGCTGCAGTCGTATTCTCCTCTTTATAGCTCTCATCGCCTTTATTTTTACTAAAAACTGATATCACTATTACAGCTACAGCTAAAATGATACAGATTATCCCTAAGACCTTTTTACTATTACCTGATAGATTCACTTTTCTTATTCTCCCTTCTTACTTTTCAATCCTTTCAAAATCACTTTCTATGGCTTCATAATTTGAGCACCAGCGCATAAGCATCGGACGGATATTATTTAATTCTGCTGTCTTATTTTCTGGATCTCTTGATCCTTTTCGGAATTCCAGATGCAGATGAGCTCCTACAGAATTTCCTTCATCACCCATATTTCCGACCTTCTGTCCTTTCTTTACCTGATCTCCCTTAAAAACGACATTATCTGACATATGGCCATAATAGATGTATAAATCTCCAGTCTTTACGATCACAAAATGATTTCCAAAATCATCATCCGGACCGGCATATTCAACTACACCATCTGATACAGAATATATGGTCTGTCCATCATCCCCGCAGCAAAAATCCCAGCCACCATGGACTTCCTGGCACTGATGATAAGGGCAGAATCTTTCTACCAGAGCTACGCTTGTACAGGTAAACTTTTCTCCACCAAAAGGATTGCCGATAGCTCCACCAGAAGAAGCTCCGAATCCATATTCTCCCATTCCTGTGATCTTATCATCGCTTCCTACTTCAAAGCTTCCGGCTATATCCGTTCCATCTAAAGTTCCTTCAAAATAGATCACATCATTTTCTTCCTTGATGGATAATGAAAGCTTAACCTTCTTTTTTTGATTTTCATCATCATAGACTACTGTATTCTTTAAAGTCTTAAGATATTCCTCTGCAGATGATGATCTAAGTCTCACATTATTTTCCATATCAGCAGGAACTTCCCATTCTCTAACCCAGATCTCAGCAGCTTTTGAGGCACTTTTTGAATATTTGACCTTATCGACTATACTTGAATATCCAGGCTCAGTGATTATATATTCCAGCTCTGCAAGGAAAAGTTTATCTGAATCCTTTGCAGGATCTATTCCTTTTTTCTTTACATACTCGATCACATTTTTTCTTCTCCAGCTGATATTGTCCCCTGAACCGGTATTAGTCCATTGACAGAGGCCATATCCTTTATACATTACATCTTCTCCCCTATACTCAGGGACCATTTCTTCCTCGATAGCTCCATCCCAGGTATGAGCTGATTCAACCGCTATATTTGCTATAAGGCCTGCAGCTCCTTCCTCAGTAAATCCCTTGCTTATGAAATACTTGTAAGCATATTCTTCCCTATTTTTTCCAGATATGGCCGGTACTTCTAAATCGATAGAGATCTCTTTTTGATCAAGTGGAATTGATATATCCTTTATATTCCAGCCATTAAATAAGAAAGAGAGCAAATATCCTTTGCTCTCCTTCTTTCCTTCTATCTTAAAATGATCCAATGTATAAATCCTGGCAACTTCCTCTTCTTCATGCCTTTTATTGGCATATCCTGCATCACAAGCTATTGCAGCTGTCATTGCAGTTTCAACAGCTATTATTATGATTAATGCGAAGAAAAAAGCTGCCCCACCTGTAAAGAAGAAAAAACCTTTGATAAATTTTTTATTCATTTTACATGCCTCCGCTAAAGAGCTGCTTTTCATAGTCATTTGAAAGCCATACGTTAAATCTTAAGCTCCTGTCTCCTGCTATGGATAGAATAGCTTCACCTGTATTAAGATACGGAATCTGATCTATCTGGGAGTATGACAGAGCATTATTAAATATGTCATTAAGCATCTTTACAGTAGATGAGTCCTGACGGAACATAAATTTGTACTGAGTAAGTTCAAATAATGTCTTTATCAGATTTACATTTTCTGATCCACCGCCTTCAGGCATAAAGTCACGTACACTTTGGGATGCAAATGTGATTCCGGCAAAGTATTTTCTCGCTTCTCTAAGGTATTTAATAAGCAGATCCAGGATCATCGGCATCTTCGTATTTACCCATCTATGAGACTCATCTATAAGGATCAGGAACTTTGTTACATCTCCTGCAGATAATTCTCCTGTTTCATACATCTGCTTCATTATCTTTCCATTATTAATGGCATTATCCCAGCAAAGAGACACCATATTAAACATCTGAGCCACAAATACATTTCCCAGATCTTTAATGCTGGATATGTCAAAAGATACTATCTTTTCATCAATGATATTATCGACTGTAGTATGGCCATCAAACATATTTCCATAGTTTGTAACGATATTCTTTACAGCCTCCATGATCTCATTAAGGCCTCTTGCCTTTACCTTTAACAGATCTATCTCAACTTCACTGTTTCCCTGCTCATGCTTTAGTTCTTCGATCTCTTTTTCCAGATATTTATAAAAATCTGAAAAGATTGGATAGTTCTTAGCAGGAAGTCCTGTTATGGATGTTCCTTCCTTAGGAACCAGATTATATGACTGATAGAATTCCCTTAAATTATTTTCAAGCAGAAGGACTGTCTGATCTGTGATTGATGGAATAAGACATTTAAAAAAGGTTGAAACCTTTGTTATATGCCTTGCATATGATGAAAAGTCATCATCACCGGCTTCAAGGATCTCCAATGGATTTAGGATTCCCTCTTCGCCGTTACATTTGATTATCTTTCCACCAAATTCTTTTACCAGGCCTTCAAATTCTCCTGTCACATCAAATACCCTTATGAAATTTCCCAGGGCTGCATTTGCTTTAAATCTTTTCTTTAAGAGTGTAGATTTGCCTGATCCCATATCTCCACAGACAAGTGAATTATAATGCTTTCTTGCTGCTGTCTTTGTAAACTCATTAAAGACTACTACTCCATCCATCGGAGTAAATCCTACAAGATCTCCATGCGGATCTATCAGCTCTGAGTAATCAAAAGGATATCCTATAGCCACCTGCTCTGTGATAAGAGGAATTGCATTCATATAAAAAGGCTTTGAATGCTGTGTATTGTATGGTTCAAATAAAGACTCCCATTCTCTTTTTCCTTCATTAAGAAGTGTTGTAGCCATATAAGAATCGCCTTCAAGGCTCTTTATTATGCTGTCACACTTATCATCAAGATCTACAAGATTCCTTCCCTTTACATAGATACGAAAGTCAAGCATCTTTGCCATTTCACCCATTGAAGAAAGTTCATGCAGCATAGTCTCAAGCTCTTCCTGTCTCTGTCTTGCATCATAGACTTCCATATAGTCTTTAGCTCCACGCTCCCTGGAATACTCTTCCTTAAGGGACTTATTAATATTTTTCTTAACCTCTGCTACATCCCTGGTGTTTATATCGATTGTGGCTATCGTGTCCGGAATATTGATTATCTTATCAAGCCAGAAATCATCCAGAATCTTTGGCAGCTGATATATATGCAGCACTCTTACATATCCGTCACCGCAGGTTATATAATTGGCCTCTCTAAATGTGATCCCGCCTCTTGGCTGCACATATTCTATCAGCTCTTCATCCAATATATTTTCTTCTTTAGTATTCTTCTTTTTAATCATTATTTCTCACATCCTCTTTAAGATCATCCGGAAGGATCAGGGAATTCATATTGCAGAGCTTTCTTACGATCTGGATTTTCTTTTCTTTTTCAAGCCCCTCAACTAACCTTGATCTTCCATTACCTATCCATTTTTCAATATTATCCTTATTCTTCATAAACTCATCTTTGTTCTTACCAAAGAACATAAGATAATACTCCCTTCTCATTACGTTCTGATCCAGGAGCTTTAATTCTTCAATTTCTCTTTCAAGCCAGAGCTTTCTTACTTTATCTGTAGCCTTTTTCATTTTCTGCTGCAGATATTCTCTTTGCATTGCTGTATTGACCGGAAAGTTCATGGAAATGATCTTTGAATCCGGATAATACAGCCTATAAAACTTGATATTGTTATATATATTGAATTGCAATTCATCTGCCTGCAGGTTGCTTCTATCTGATGGAACTATATAGAAAAGATCCATATAGGTTCCATTTTCATATATAAAAGCTCCCACACTGTCATCATATTTCCTTATCGGCAGAATATTTAGGATTGTCTTATCCACGTTACTATTTTTCTTTTTCATGTTCTTCCCTCATTCTAAATGGTCTATATGTTGATTCGTCCTTTGTAAGCAGGAAATATAAGCTTTCAAAATTTCTCCTGTTCTTATTAAAAGAGCTTTTTGATGTAAGAAATACTGCCATAAAAATAGAAAAGATCATATACCATAATCTAAGCTTTTCATGAACCATAGAAACTAATGAATAAGAAACAAAAGTATATGTGCCTATAAAAAAGAAATCAAAAATTTCTATATTGCCCCAGACTTTAGTCTTACTCTCAAAGCTCTGAGTCGTGATCTTAGTAGCCATTATTCTTTATCTCCTTTCTTTGATCCAGTAAATCTACTGTTAGTTTCAGAAGTTCTTCTTAGAGAAGTAGTATTATTACCTGCAGAATTGCTGGATCTATCCATAAATGAATGACTAGATGTATTGCTTTGTCCTGTATGATTATTATTCATCTTATCAGCTGCAGATGACTTTTCATTGCTGTCTTTTCCATTTTCTCCTGCAGATCCCTTTTGACCATCTTTTCCTGCTTTTCCGTCTTTTCCATCCTTACCGTCTTTGCCTTTATCCATAAAGTCTTTTGATGAACCGGATACGTTTGCATTATTTCCGGAAGAACCATTTCCTTCTCCAGAAGAATCTCCTGCTGCTGAACCACCTTCTGATGCTTTAGAAGATGAATCACCACCTTCAGATGATCCTGATCCTGAATTTTCAGATGAACTATTATTAGAATCTGTTTCCTTTTTACCTTTGTTTAGAATACCGCCCACTCTTTTTGTTCCTGGATCATTTTTCGACTGTTCTTTTCCAAATAATATTCCAACATTAAGTCCAGCAAGGCCACCTTCTGATGCTTTACCACTCTTAATACTGTTAATCTTATTTGCAGCGTTTTTAACTGGAGAAGCATTCTTTATTCCCCTTACCGTGCCACTTGCGACTCGTCCTATTGCTATCATTCTGGCTGTAGATGATTTAAGACCAGCATCCATTCCAAGCAGCTTTTCTACCAAGTTCGGTCCATCAATAACACAAAAAGCCAGGAAAAGAGAAAAAATAGCTGCGACAAGTGGCTGATCACTTAATTTATCATTGAGCATCTTTGCCATTAAAAGATAAACCTTTATACATACAGCTGTAATCACCAGCAGAATATAGCTGTCTCTAATAAATACCGCAATCTTTCTTATCTTTTCTCCACCAGAAACCTCAGCTGAATAAAGATATCCAAGAAGTCTTGCTACAATAAGTTCAAAAATAACTCTTAATACTTTATAGCTCATTGTTAAAAAGATGATACTTAAGGCTAAGATATGCAGTATTGCTGGAAGAAAGTCAAAATGATATCTGTAATAAAACTCATTTCCAATATCGGCATCATCATCTGAATTCCATCCCCATCCATTATCTACTCCAAATGTAGTACATACATAACCCATATTTCCAGATGGATCAAGGCATGGAAATATCACTAATTGGTATCCCAAAAACTCTTCTGTCTTTCCTCTCCAGTCATATTTAGATGATTTCGGATTAAGTACTTCATCAAACTTGATTGAATCAATATTATCTTTATTAATACCTGCCCCATATATCTTATTCTCTTTCCAGTTTAGCTTATCCAGGCCATCACATTTATAATTTAGATAAACAAGATCTGCTATATGATCATTAATGATCTGATATGCAGCTCCTGTACTTGAATCACTGGTATATATTTCATTTCTGGCTTTATTAACCCACTCGTTTAATCCCATGAACATTTTTGCAGACATAGTAACGCATAGGATCACTATACAGATATTTACCATTATATCCGGCTTTTTCTCGTGCTTTAATATCAGTATTACTCCCAGATATGCAAATGAAAGAGCCATCAATGCTATAACCCACGACTGATACTTTTCTATAAATGCATTTATTTCACTATTAGTAGTAAAATCTATAAATCCAAAAGCTTTATCATATAATGTCTCGGCTGCATCACAGATTCTTACTGCTATTTTAATCAAACCCCATCCTATTTTTCTAAAAACCGAAATACCCCAGTTATTCTGCGATAAGATTTCCATATTATTTATGTACCAAGCTGACTCTGCAGCAAAAGATTTAACGCTTGTAAAAAAGAAAAGAAGATTTATAAAGATTAAAGTTAAAATTCCTATCTTTTCTCTTTTACTGCGATACTTTCTGTTCCTATGTTTCTTCATAACTAGCCTCCTAAAAAGAGCCCAGGCATTTTTGCCAGGGCTCTCATATTATCTATTACTGAAAAAGAACTGATTTAAGATTATTCATAAAATCAATGCTATTTAATTTAAACTTTTCCTCTT
>CAMKMR010000059.1 GCA_946413945.1 uncultured Lachnospiraceae bacterium
ATCTATAGTCCTGATGCCATCGGGCAGGTTGAGAATTCACTCTCGGGTATCATTAGAAACAATGACATAATAGGTATTGGAGAAGACGATACCATGTGGATACTTTTGTTACAGACAGGAAAAGCTGGAGCTGCCAAGGTTAAGGAAAGGCTTAAGCTTAATGAATTTAAATTTGAGGAAGTAGAATGATCTTTATATTTATAGTTCACATTGTGATCTGCATAATTGTGACTGTATTGCTTAGATTAAAAAAAATAAAGACCAGAGAGCATATAGTTCCGATACTTTATCTGATCCCTGTTACAGGGCCTTTGATCTTTTTTATGGAACAGTGGCTGCAGAAAAGAAAGCTCTATTCCAGTAGAAGTGCAGGTTATGACAGACTTGAGATAGATGATCTTAGATTTCAAAAGATTGTCCTTCCTACTGGAGAGGGGAAAAATGATGTAGTACCTTTGGAAGAAGCTATGGAAATAAATAATTTCTATACAAGAAGAAGTCTTATCATGGATATCTTAAAAGGAAAGCCGGAGGATTATGTGCCAGTACTTGAAAGTGCAAGCCTTTCTGATGATACAGAACTGTCTCATTATGCCACTACATCCATGATAGCCATTCAGACAAGATATGAGGCAAGGCTCGGGGAATTAGAGCTTAGAATGAGAGATATCCGTGACGCTGTTGATATTAAAGCAGATGTGGAAGCGGATATTGATGAATTTGAAAGAAATCTCAGAGAAAAAGGCAATACTGTAGAGCTTGTTTCTGAGAACTTTAATATTCCAAGTAAGGGTTATATCGTGCTCTTAGATGAATATATCATGCTTATCGATAAGTATATGGATAGTGGTCTTATCTCAGGAGCAATCTATGATATTTATCAGGTAAAGTATGATGCGGCTTTGGTGGAGATGCTGGGCTATGTGAAGGACATAAAGAAATACTGGTTTATGTGGGTTACAAACAGGATAGAGACCGGTCGCCTTAAAGGAATGGATAAGCTTCTTGAACTTATGAGAATGAACTGGCCTGATGATGAAAAATGTTACATGGTTTATATGGCTTATGCATTTAAGACAGACAATGATGAACTGGCCTTAGAGATAATTAAGACAGTAGAAGAAAGACAGATTTATTTAAGTAAAAATGGAAAAGAATGGTACGATTTCTGGAGAGGAAAATATGAAAATCCATTTGAAAAAAGATAAAGATGAGAATAATACCGGTTGGGACAGGGTTCTTGTACCAATAGTAGCAATATTTATATTTACATTCCTTGTTATCCTTCAAAGAAGGGGAGTAGTCTTAGATGATACAAGAGATGACTTTAATGAAAGTTACGATTTTTCTGCCCCGGTGGATCCTGAGATAGAATGCCTTCTTATTTCTGATAAAGAAGACCTGAATTCTATAGAGATAACACCGGAAATGAAGATAGTGTTAGAGCAGATGAAGATCCCATTTAAGGAAAAAGATGTAAGGGATGTAAACTGGCAGGAGGATCTTGATAAATACAGAAATGTGATCTTTTCTTTTAGTGACTGGGATAAGGCAGCTGATGGGGCCAAGAAGCTTTCCTCATGGATAATGGAAGGCGGGCATCTTATGTGTGATACAACGCCTTATGTGGGAGCTGTATTTAAGGCTCTTTATCCAAGGCTTGGTATTGAGGACTGCACTGATTATGTGCCGATAAAAGGTATCAAGCTTACAGATGAAAGAATGATAGGTTCAAGCGTAAAAAAAAGCTTCATGTTCTCAATGGAGGGAGAGGAAGAAAAAAGAGGACTGGATATTTCTCTTGGAATTTCCTTAGCTAAAGGGACAGATCTGGCTGTTGTTTCAGAAGATGGAAGAGTACCTCTTATCTGGGGCTATGAGGCAGGAAAAGGAAAGACTGTCATAATGAATTACACTATGACAGATAAATTTCAAAGGGGTTTTTACTGCCTTGCGTATAGCATGTTAGATGAGGCCTGCATATATCCTGTTTTAAATGCCTCCAGCTACTATATAGATGACTTCCCATCTCCTGTACCAAGTGGAGATTCATCTTTTATAAAAAGAGATTATGGAGTAGATATAGCAACATTTTATTCCAATATATGGCTGCCCCAGATAATAAGATGGGAAAAGGAATATGGCATCAAACATATAGGATTTATCATAGAAGATTACAATGATAATGTAAGAGCTCCATTTAAAAGAAATACAGCAACAGCAAGATTCCTTATGTTTGGAAATATGCTGCTTAATAATGGAGGGGAATTAGGTCTTCATGGTTATAATCATCAGCCTCTTTGTTTAGCGGGTGTTGATAATGATATGCAATTTGCTGATTATAAGCTCTGGCCTGATGAAAAAAGCATGGTAGAGTCCATTACAGAATTAAAGGAATTTTCTGATGAACTCTTTCCTGATCAGAAATTTAAAGTCTATGTTCCGCCTTCAAATATCATTTCAGAGACAGGAAAGAAGGCTTTGTTAAATGCTGACAGGGATATAAATGTAATATCAAGTATCTATCTGCCTGATTCAGATGTTAACAGCTGTACACAGGAATTTGGTATAGATGAAGAAAATGGAGTAATTGAAACTCCGAGGATCGTATCCGGATGTGATCTGGATGATTATATGTATTATACAGCCTTTTCGGAACTGAATTTTCATTATGTGCAGTCACATTTTCTGCATCCTGATGACGTACTCGATCCGGATAGAGGTGCTGACTTAGGATGGGCAAAAAATGTTGAGAATTTTGAGGAATATCTTCGTTTTATCCAGATATCAGCACCAGATATAAGACAGTGTACAGGTTCGGAAATGGGAGAAGCTACATTAAAATATACAATGATTTCAGTAAAGAAGACTTATAAGGAAAATGGTTTAGATGTTGAACTTGGAGGGTTTGATAAGGAAGCTTCATTTTTATTAAGGATTAATAATGGAAAATCCATTGGAAAGTTAAAAGGCTGCACTGCAAGTAAGCAGGCTGATGGCATCTATCTTATAAATGCCACGAGTAAGCATATTGTTATTGAATATAACCAGGATTAAGGAGTTAGATAATGCGAGTCTGTATGATCCTTGAAGGCTGCTACCCTTATGTATTTGGCGGCGTTTCAAGCTGGACACATCATTATATAGAGGCTATGCCTGACACGGAGTTTTCTCTTTGGACTTTAGGAGCAAATGAGTCTAACCGAGGAAAGTTTAAATTTACCCTGCCAGAGAATGTAAAAGAGACTCATGAACTTTTTTTAGATACAGCCTTAAATATTGCTGTTGATAAGAAACAGAGAAGAAATCCAAGACTAAGCAGTCAGGAATTAGAGGAACTTAGCCACCTTTTTGTAGGAGAAAAGGTAAAATGGGAAGTTTTATTTAACCTGTTTAATGTTAAAAAAGCTAATCCCATGTCAGTTCTTATGAGTGATGAGTTTTTCTCAGTCATTATAAGGCAGTGTAAGGAGAAGTATCCATATATTTCATTTTCAAGCTTCTTTTTCAATGTAAGAAGCATGCTGCTGCCGGAACTGTATCTTATGACATGCGATATTCCTGAGGCGGATATCTATCACTCAGCTTCAACAGGTTATGCCGGACTATTAGGTGCCCTTGCCAGATGGAAGACAGGAAAGCCTTTTATTGTTACTGAGCATGGGATCTATACAAGAGAAAGGGAAGAAGAACTTCTTTCTGCCCAGTGGGTTCCGTCTTATTTAAGACAGCAGTGGATAGATTTATTCTATCAGTTTTCTTCCTGTGCCTATCAGTATGCAGATAGGGTGACCTGTCTTTTTAAGAACGCCATGAAGATAGAACAGGATATCGGCTGCCCGAAGGAAAAACAGTTAGTAACTCCAAATGGTATTAATTATGACAGATTTAAGGATATAGGTCCGAAAGAAGATAATGGATATATTGATATAGGGGCAGTCGTAAGAATTGCCAAGATCAAGGATATAAAAACAATGATCTATGCTTTTGCAGAAGTAAAGAACAGGGTTGAAAATGCAAGGCTTTTTATCCTTGGGGATGTAGATGATCCGGAATATAGTAAAGAATGTCATGACCTGATAGAACAGCTTGGAGTAAAAGATATAATATTTACAGGAGTCGTAAATGTACTTGAATATATGCCGAAGTTTGATTTTACGATACTTACCAGTATATCTGAAGGCCAGCCTCTTTCGGTGTTAGAATCATTTGCAGCGGGAAGACCGGCGGTAACAACTGATGTTGGATGCTGCAGGGAACTGATAGAAGGAGAAGATGGACTTGGATCGGCCGGTCTTGTGGTTCCGCCCATGCATAAGGACCAGTTAGCAGATGCCATGATCTATATGTGCCTAGATAAGGAAAGAAGGCTGGAAATGGGAAGGGCCGGAAGAATGAGAGCCAAAACTTATTATACTCAGAAAATGAGTATGGACAGATTCAGGGAAATATATAAGGAGGTGCTTTCTTAAGATGGCTGGAATTGGTTTTGAATTAAAGAAAGCATTTAATAAAAAAGGCATATTTGCTTTGCTTAAGGCATATGGTTATTCAGGACTTGTATGTACCGGGCCTATGATCCTTGGCATTGTACTGCTTGTGGGAATACGACTGTTAGGGATAATGGCTGACGCAGCAAAAAGTGATCTTGGTCTTTTAAATGCGATGGTAACATATACACTTCTTGCTTCGCTTGTAGCAGTAAATGTGCTTGCTATGGTAACTACAAGATATATAGCAGACTGTATATATATGAAAAAAGAAGAGGAGATAATGCCTTCGTTTTATGGAAGTATATCGGTGACTCTGCTTTTAGCCTGCCCTTTATATGCAATCTTCCTTCATTTTTCAGGGATAGATTTTTCTTACAGATTTTGCTGCTATGTATTCTTTGGGGAATTAGTAGTAGTCTGGACAGAGATAAATTATCTTACGGCAGTAAAAAATTACAGAGAGATCTTAAAAGCCTTTGCTGTGGCAGTAGGAGGATCCCTTGCGGTGGGTTACATCTTAGCGGTGTATATGCATATGCTGCCAACTATAATGTCCCTTCTTATCGCTATGTGCGTGGGCTATGGAATTATGGGGGCCTGGTATTACCTGCTTTTAAGCAAATATTTCCCAAGAGGAAGATGCAGCTCCATGAAGTTTCTTGGATGGATCTCGGCTTATCCGGAACTTGCGGTTTTAGGGCTCTGTCTTTCGCTCGGCTTGTACGGACATATAGTCATTATGTGGGCGTCGCCTATAAATAATTGTGTAAAAGGCTTATTTTATGAGGCACCCCAGTATGATGTGCCGGCATTACTGAGCTTTTTATCGATACTTATAACTACGATAAATTTTGTTACCTCAGTGGAAGTTGAGTTTTATCCCAAATATAAGAATTTCTTCGGACTCCTGAATAGTGAGATGACATATTCTGATATTGAGCAGGCAAGGATAGAGATGGAACAGACTTTGACCAGAGAATTGTCTTATACATTTTTAAAACAGTTTTTTTCCACTATGCTCTTTATCATTTTAGGGACCATTGTATTTCCTAAACTTCCTTTAGGATTTAATGAAGACATGCTCGGAATATACAATGTGCTTTGTTGTGCTTACGCTTTTTATGCTATAGGAAATGCCACCATGCTGATCCAGCTTTATTTTGCGGATAATCGTGGTGCCCTTATCTCCGGAGCCACATTTATGTTCTTTTCCTTTGTGGGGACTATAGTGACACTTTTCTTAGATATTAAATGGTATGGTTTTGGATTTCTGCTCGGATCAGCGCTCTTTACAGTTGTGTCACTAGCGCAGTTAAGGAAATTTTTATCAAAGATATTAGAAAATGTCTTAAGCCGGCAGCCTATAAGAAACGAAGAGGTAGATGGGATCATGAGCCGTTTTGCCTTAAAGTGTGAAAATGTATATAAAAAGATATATAAGAAAGAAATCCTTAGAGAAGAGGAAGAATGATATGAAAAGATTATTTAAATTAAAAAAAATAGTTGTAACGCTGCTTATGACAGCTTTGATCGCTCAAAGCAGCGGCTGTGTTGGTATCAAAGTTCCAGAAAAGTATAAGGAAAAACAACAAGAAGAGGAAAAAAGTAAGGATAGAGAAGTTGAAAAAGCCAGTCCTACAGATTATAAACTTAAGGATAATTCTTATATTTATGAAGGGGACGACGACGGCGTTGTAACCATGTATCTAACAGTTTCCAGGGGAAATGCTTCTGACAATACGGATCACAGCTGGGAAGAGGTTAATAAATATAATGCTTTTTATTACAGCGAAAATGATCTGGAAAAATATGGAGTAAACGGTCTATTACAGGTAGGAGATGAACTAGGACCTGCGTCAGGAGAATTAGGTTACGGAAGAACTACTCCAAACTGTACAGTTGTAATAAGAGGACAGACTTCATCTAAGGATCCTCAAAAAGGATACAAGATAAAGATAAATAAGAACCAGGGAGACTGGAGAGATCAGACAGTTATAAATCTGAATAAACATGAAATGGAAGCCTTAAGATTCAGGAACAAGATGATGTTTGACCTTCAGAAAGATCTTCCTGATATTACTTCTTTAAGAACTCAGTTTGTGCATCTTTATGTTAAAGATCTTACAAAGGAAGAGCCGGATACAGTTTTTTATGATTATGGCTTATATACTCAGGTTGAGCAGCCTAATAAGAAAATGTTAAAAGCTCATGGACTTGATCCTAATGGCAATCTTTATAAAGAAAACCAGATGTTTGAATTTTTCTACTATGATGATATCAGGCTGGTGACAGATCCGGATTATGATGAAAAGAAATTTAATTATTATCTTAAGACAAGAGGCAGCAATGATCATTCAAAACTTATAGAAATGCTTAAAGATGTAAATGATGGCGCTGCTGATGGAGATGAGATACTGGATAAATGGTTTGACAGGGAAAATCTTTCTACCTGGATGGCCTTTAATATAATCACAGGAAATGTAGATACCCAGAGTAGAAATACCCTGCTTTACAGCCCATCTAATCTTAATACCTGGTTTTTAATGGACTGGGATTGCGACGCAGCTTTAAGAAGATACGAGAATAGTCTGAATGCTAATGATCCAGCCCTTTATAAGGATGATGCCTGGGGATGGGAGATAGGAGTAAGCAATTACTGGTCAAATGTTTTATTCCAAAAGATTCTTAAATCAGAAAGCTTTAGAAAACTCCTTGATGAAAAAGTTGAGGCTATATATAAGGAATACTCGTCAGGAAAAGTAATGGATATGGCAAAAAAATATGCATCTATTGTAAAGCCGTATTGTTATGGACCGGTAGATAAGATCTATGAGCCCCTTAAAGAAGAGGAATATGACAAGGTCTTAAATAACTTAAATGATGAAATGAAACTGAATTATGAACTATATAAAAAGTCATTAGATATGCCGATGCCTTTCTATATAGGAAAACCGGTGGCAGAGGCTGATAAGACTATATTTACTTGGGATACAGCCTATAGTTTCAGGGGAAGCGATATCCGTTACAGTATTGAGGTAGCAGATAATTATGACTTTAATAAACCGATCATAAAAGAGGATAATTTATTTATAGGCCAGTATGATTATGCTGGTAATTTGAAGGCAGGTCAGTATTTTATCAGAGTAAAGGCTTATGACGACCATGACAATTCCCAGACAGCTTTTGATTATTATGTGACTGAAGATAGAAAAATATATGGAACGATATGTTTTTATGTGGAAAAAGATGGCACGATTAAACAGGAGGGGGAATAAGTGGCTGAGGAGATAGTAAGAAAATTCAGACATGAATTAAAATATATGATATCCCGGTCAGAAGCTGAAATCCTTAAAAAAAGATTTGCTGGACTTATGCAGCTTGATAAGAATGCAAAAGATAAGGGTTATCTCATAAGAAGCCTCTATTTTGATGATGAAAGGGAATCTGCAATATTAGATAAAATGGCAGGAACTGCTTCTAGAGCAAAATACAGGATAAGGATATATGATTATAAAGATAGTTTCATCATGTTAGAAAGAAAGGTGAAGCAGGGGCAGTATATACAAAAGACTTCTGTATCACTTACGAAAGATGAATATTATAAGATCTATGATAAAGATTATCTCTTTCTCTTAAGCAGAAAGGAGAAGCTTTGTAAGGAATTTTATTTTGAACTTATATCTGATAATCTTAAACCTGTAGTAATAGTAGATTATGACAGGGTACCATTTGTATATGAGTTTGGGGATGTGAGGATAACCTTTGATCAGGATATCAGGAGCGCAAGAGCCGAAAGAGAGATATTTGATGAGGGGATAGAGACATTTTCAGTAATGCCTGAGGGGTGTCTTATCCTAGAAGTAAAATATACAGAATTTCTTCCGGCCCTTA
Source organism: uncultured Lachnospiraceae bacterium (assembly GCA_946413945.1). Taxonomy (GTDB): domain Bacteria; phylum Bacillota; class Clostridia; order Lachnospirales; family Lachnospiraceae; genus Eubacterium_Q. Next base: position 8,385 of record CAMKMR010000059.1, read on the forward strand.
TCAGGGATATGCTGGATATTAAGAGAAGCAGTTATGTTTCAGCATCTAAATATGTTATGTGTTTAGAAAAAAGACTCGAACTTACAATGAGAAAAAAGGCTGAATAAAAGTTGAAAATATAAGCTGACATAGAAGTAAAAGGATAAAAATATAAGCTAGTATAATTGGATATGAAAATAAAGAGGAGGAAAAGAAATTGAGTTTTGAAGATATCATAAAAGATTCTGAAGCGGCTCAGCAGGCAATAACGCCAGGGGTTGCACTTACAATTGTTTTAGATCTTTTGTTTGCCCTTATCATGGGAGTGCTTATATACATGGTATATAAGAAGTTTTTTTCAGGAGTAGTATATAGCAGGAATTATGCTGTAACCCTTATTGGAATGAGCGTACTTACCTGTATGGTAACTTTA
>CAMKMR010000060.1 GCA_946413945.1 uncultured Lachnospiraceae bacterium
CCAGCTACATCATAATGACCAGGTGCGATCTCTTTTATGATATCATCTTCACTCTCATCATACTCATCACGGATGTCACCAACTATCTCTTCAATAAGATCTTCCATTGTTATAAGCCCTGCTGTGATACCATACTCATCTAATACGATACACATGGATACGCTGGAAGTTTTCATATCTGCAAAAATCTGTGCTGTTCTCTGATATTCATATACAAATACCGGTTTTCTGATAAGTTTCTTTATATCGATCTTATCTGAAATTCCGTCTTTTGAAATAGCCAGCATAAGATCCTTCATATGGAGTATACCAATGATATGGTCCTTAGACTCCTCATAAATAGGGATTCTTGAATAAGTTTCCTCTTTTAACATCTGAAGGATGTCTGCAATAGTCGAGTTGATATCTGCACAGATCATATCCGCACGTGGAACCATGATATCCTTAGAGATTGCATCCCCAAAGTCAACCACATTTGTGATCATCTTCTTTTCTTCCTGCTCTATTACACCCTCTTCATGGCTCGCATCAACTACCGCGCGAAGCTCTCCTTCTGTCATCTGGTCCGGATTCTTGTCTGGATCGATATGAAGGATAAAGAAAATACCTCTGGATATCTTATTTAAAACGAATATAACCGGTGTAAATATGACCATAAGGAACTTTACCGGTCCAGAATAAAATAACGAAAGAGGTAAGTTATAAAGTGTTGCAAGACTCTTTGGCGTGATCTCACCAAGAATAAGCACAAGGAAGGTAAGTATACCTGTTGCTGCGCCGATAAATCTGCTTCCAAATACATTTGTCACAAACAAAGTTGTAAGAGCAGATGCCGAAAGATTCACTATATTATTTCCGATAAGGATTGCAGAAAGAAACCTGGCCGGATCTTCCTTAAGCTTAAGCACCCTTTCTGCCTTCCTTTTTTTTCTTGTTCTTATATCCTCTTCATCAAGAAGGGCTTTAAGTTTATTAACGCTTACTGTAGTAAGTGCTGTTTCTGCTGCCGAGAAAAGTCCCGACAGAAAAATAAGTATGATCAGTATTATTAACTGTATCACCGAACTCGGGTCCATTTATTTCTCCTTGTCTCTTTTTATTCCAAGTCTATCAAAAAGAATATCATAGCTTCCGTTTCCATAATTGAGCGAACGGTTTACTCTGCTTATAGTAGCTGTAGATGCCCCTGTTTTCTTTGCTATCTCGATATATGTTTTATCCTCATAGAGCATTTTTGCAACTTCAAGTCTCTGAGCTATAGAAACAACTTCATTTGTTGTACATACATCCTCAAAAAACTGATAAAATTCTTCCTTATCTTTTAACTGCATCAGAGCATCAAAAAATCCATCTACTGCTTCTGTTCTGATTGTCTTTTCCATTATGTTACTGTTTTCTCCTAAATTTATTTAAGACTTCTTTGTCTCTTTACGAACCCATACTGCAACAGCATTTCGATTTACATAAAACTCGCCAAATCCATCTTCATCAATCTTTATATTATATTTAGCATTTCCAAGTGCATCTGAGAAATGTGCGCCAGCAAAATGTTTTCCAATATACATTCTCTTTGTTCCGCCCTTTCCATCTGAAAGGATAACTGCAAGACCAGATTCCTTATGCTCTGCATCTCCTTCTCTTGTCCAGCCGATGCAGTCCGGATCATCGATATAATCATGCTGCACACCATAAGCCTTTGTTTTTCTGATCTTCATCAGCTTATCAAGAGCTGTTTTAAATCCCTTATACTTTTCAGACTGAATTCCCTTATAATCTCCATAGAATACACAAGGATAACCTTCCTGGCGAAGAAGTATTATAGCATAAGCCATTGGCTTGAACCAGTCTTCTACCCATGAAGAAAACATGCCGCCTGGCTGTGAATCATGATTATCTACAAATGTTACCGCCTTTACAGGATTCGTCTTTGTCAGGCTTCCATCAAATATTCTTCTTAGATCATAAGCTCCATTTGCCTTAGAGCAATTGTGGAAATTAAAATGAAGAGGAACGTCAAAAAGAGAAGCCTCAGACTGGATTTCTGAAAGATAATTTTTTAAAACATCTACATTCCAGTGCCAATATTCTCCCACACTAAATAGTTCTTTTCCGGTTACCTCTCTGACTTTATAAAGGAAATCTCTATAAAATGAAGATGGAATCTGCTGTACTGCATCAAGTCTGAATCCATCCACCTTAGTTTCACCTACATACCATGTTGCCCATTTTACTAGTTCTTCATAGACCTCTCTGTTAGAAAAATCTATCTCGGAACTCATTGTAAAATCATATTCATCTCCATTTTTAGGAATCTTCCAGTCAATTCCGTTAAAATGTCTCCAGTTCCAGGTAAAATCAGAATATTTACCTTTTCTTGCTTTAAAATCAAAACCTGTCCATGCGCCTACAGTCTTATTATCACCGATCATCTGATAATTACTATGCTGGTTGAAGTCTGCAGCTGATACGATCTCAAGTTTATCAGCTCCTATCTTTCTTCCGAGGACAACATCCGCATATACATTTATACCCTTATCATGAAGTGCATTTATTGCTTCAAGATATTCTTTCTTTGTTCCGTACTTTGTTCTTACTGTACCTTTTTGATTAAATTCCCCAAGATCATAAAGGTCATAAACCCCGTAACCAACATCATCCTTTCCAGCTGCTCCCTTGTATGCTGGTGGAAGCCATACTGCAGTAACACCGCTAAGTTTGAGCTTTTGCGCATCAGCACCAAGCTCTTTCCAAAGTTTTCCGTCATTTGGAAGATTCCATTCAAAATACTGCATCAAAAGTCCGTTGTTTGCCATTTTTAAACCCCTCCAGTTATAAAAGACAATAAGTTACACAGATTATAGCAAAATAAAAATTCTTATTCAACTAATATTATACTACCGTTTTGCTTTATAAAGTGCTATAATATTTGCGTTTGAACAGTTTACTTTTTGTTTTGTAAATCTTTTATCATTATTTAAAGAGGAAATAAATGTTATCATTTGGAGAAAACGAAAAAATACTTAAATTATTAAAAAAGTATGGAAAAGATATTCTCAATTCAGATTCATTCAAGTCAGAAATGCGCTATATTCAGCATGGAACAATCAGTTGTTATGAACATTCAATGGCAGTTGCATATATGAGTATATCTATTGCCCTTCGTCAGAAAAAGGATGTTGATATGAGAAGCCTTGTAAGAGGCGCTCTGCTTCATGATTATTTTCTTTATGACTGGCACGAGAAAAATCAGGGACATGGTCTTCATGGTTTCTTTCATGCCGGCATTTCTTTAAGAAATGCACGACGCGATTTCATTCTTAATAAAATTGAAGAGAACATAATTTATAGACATATGTTCCCTCTCAACATTTCCAGAATCCCAAATTGCAAGGAATCTGCTATAGTCTGTATTGCAGATAAGATCTGTGCCTTATACGAAACCTTTGGGATCAAGGCTTACAGTACCGATATATTAATAGCTTAATTTATATATATTTCTTAATAAAAAGTGAAAGGGGAACATCCATGTCTTACTTAAGTGCCGGTGATGCCGCAAGAGAGATTCATCGCTTATCTCACCTTTGTTCAGAAAACAATTTCATAAGCCCTGAGCTTTATGATCACTACCATGTTAAGCGTGGTTTAAGAGAAGCCAATGGAAAAGGCGTTTTAACTGGTTTAACCGAAATTTCTACAGTTAACGGCACAAAAGAAATCGACAAAAAGATAGTTCCTATTGAAGGAGAGCTTTGTTATCGTGGAATAAACGTTAATGATCTTGTAAATGGATTTATCAGCGAAGATCGCTATGGTTTTGAGGAAACTGTCTATCTTCTGCTTTTCGGTAAGCTTCCACAGACTGATGAACTCGATCAGTTTACCAAGCTTCTTTCACATAACAGAAAACTTCCGGAAGATTTCATCGAAGATGTTATCTTAAAATCGCCAAACAAAGATATAATGAACGCCACAGCCCGTTCTATCCTTGCACTTAATTCATATGATAAGAATGCTGACGACCTTAGTATTACAAATGTACTTCGCCAGAGCATAAGCCTTATCTCAACAATTCCTCTTATTGCTGCTTATTCTTATCTTGCATACCGCCACTACATGTTAAATCGCGGTCTTTATATCCATAATCCAAAGCCTGAGCTCGGAGCTGCTGAAAATATCCTCAGGATCTTAAGACAGGATAAAAAGTTCACTCCACTTGAAGCCCGCATCTTGGATATTTCTCTTGTTCTTCATGCAGAGCACGGAGGTGGAAATAATTCTACTTTTACTACTCATGTAGTAACTTCTTCAGGAACTGATACTTATTCATCAGTTGCGGCATCTCTTTGTTCTCTTAAAGGGCCAAAGCATGGTGGTGCCAATATCAAAGTTAAGAAGATGTTTGATGATATCAAGAAAAATGTAAAGGACTGGAATGATGATGATGAGATTGCAGCTTATCTTCTTCGTATCCTTCGTAAGGAAGTATATGATAAGTCTGGTCTTATCTATGGTATAGGTCATGCAATCTATACTCTTTCAGATCCAAGAGCAAAGATTCTTGAAGGTTATACAATGCAGCTTGCCGAAGAAAAAGGAAAGATGAATGAAGCTCATCTTTATCAGGCTGTAGCAAGACTTGCCCCAGAGCTTATGAAAAATGAGCGAAAGATGTATAAACCTGTATGTACAAATATTGATTTCTACAGTGGTTTTGCTTATTCAATGCTTGGTATTCCAGACGAATTCTTTACTCCACTCTTTGCCGTAGCAAGGATTGCCGGCTGGTCTGCCCACCGTATTGAAGAACTTGTATGCACTAATAAGATAATCAGACCTGCATATATGTCAGTTGCAAAACCTATAACATATGTACCACTTGAAGATAGATAAAACTATCCTTTGTGCAGTACTAAAGAAAATAGATAAAACTATCCTTTGTGCAGATATATGTGCAGTACTAAAGAAAATAGATAAAATACATCTTCATTTATATGTATATGAAGTTACGTGTTATAAAAAAACGTACCAGACATCCCGCGATGGTCATTGCAGAATGTCTGGTACGTTTTTTATTGCATAGATCTAAATAAAGTCCAATCAAGAATAACTAGTATAATAGCCCGCTATACTAGTGAATAGGAATTAATTTTCTTCTCTCTCCCTCAACCTTATCTTCATGACTGGCAATTATAACAATAAGTACACCGTCCTTTAACGCAGCAGTAATATCAGTCTGCTTTATATCCTCTCCTATCTGGAAGGACCTTCTGATATCTCCTGTTGATCTTTCCCTTAAAAGATAATGCGTTTCCTTCCCCAACTGCTCAAGTTCAGGCACTCTGTGCGCTGTGATAGTAAGATATCCATTTTCAAGACTGGCCTCAATATCCTCCTTTTTGTAACCCGGAAGTTCAATTTCTATCATATACTGGCCATCTTTTTCCTTGATATCAGTTTTCATGTTGCTGTGAAGAAAATTTGAATCTACTGTTGTAATCATATTTACCCCCTTATAACAAAAAAAACAAGTTAAACACATTATAACTGTGTCATTTAAATATGTAAAGAAGGCCGCATATTCCTATATACGGCCTTCCTTTATCTATTACATTTCAAGTACACGTCTTGCTGATTCTTTATCATATTTTACTACACTCTTCCCTTTAGTCTCTATCTGATAAAGAGCATTAGCAGCAAAATGTTCCGCTGACTGTTCAAGGTCTCGGCAGCCTGTTGTACCGGTACATTTTTCAATGATAAGTGAAAGCGCATCCTCACCGATTATACATTCATCTTCTCTCATGCTCATTCTCTTAAGAACCTTTGGAAGCGAGAACCTCTGGAAGATAAGTTTCTTTTCATCTGGTGTATAATCAGGTATATCCAGCACTGCAAAACGGCTCATGATAGGATCTGATATCCTGTTTTTCTCATTAGCTGTTGCTATAGGATAGACTCCGCTGGTTGGAATCATACATTCAATATAATTATCTGTATAACCTATATTATCAAGCAGAGTAAGAAGCGCATCTGCAGGATTACCTGCTGCAGTCTTTGAATCTGCTTTATCAAGTTCATTTATGATAAATACCAGATTTGATGCCCCGGCTCTTGAAAATGCTTCCATGATAAGTCCCGGCTTTGCATTAGAATAAACTCTCGGACTTCCCGTAAGAGCCTCAATATCATGGATCGTACTCATATCAAGAGAGGTCCATGGCAACTTAAGTATTTTCGCAACCGCATAAGCAAGCTGAGATTTACCTACCCCGGCAGGTCCAGCAAGTAAAAGGCCATACGCCGGAAGAGTATGAGTTCTATTGATCTGAATAATAGTCTCTATAATCCTCTGTTTTACCTTGTCCATGCCGAACAGCTCTTCATCAAGTATCTTTCTTGCTGCAACCGGATCTATTGATTCAAAATAAGATCCCTTCCACTGAATATTAAGCATCATCGAAAGTGCTCTTTGTGCATGTCGTCTTTCATCATGACTGATCGCGGTACTTCTCTGGATCGCTAGATTTCTTGTAGCCCATTTTCTGATATCTGAAGGAAGTACATTTCCTGCACATGCTATAAAATCTGCCATTGAATTGATATCTGTAAGGATAAGATTCTCATTTTCCTCTTCAACGTCCTCATCGGGATTATCAATTTCCTCTTCATCTATCTCACTAGAAAGCAGTCGCTGTATCACTAACTGTACAAAACTATCTGTCTCTGATCTGATTTCTCCGGTCATTGAAACCGCATGTATCCTGTAAACGGCATATCCGTCCTTAGTAGGTCTGCCTGAAAGTTTTAAATTAGTGCTGCTGTTAGCCAGCCAGATATAAAGCTTTTCAAATCTGGAATCCATAGAAAGTATTTCAGTTTCATACCTATCCCCATCCTTATCAAATCTGAAACCTGTCTTTTTGGAAGGATTTGTAAATACTCCTAACTGATGATGAAGCATTATCTCATCTGGATCCGAAAGGACCATGATAGGATCTTCCTTTGACAGCTCTTCGCAATCAGATTTAAATAATGTATAAGTTTTTTCGCCAGCTTTCTTTTCTGCTTCAGGCTTTGAATTAAAGTCAAAAACCTTTAAATCATCTTCTAATGAATTTCTGAAGATCATCTGCCACCTCGCTAATCTAATCTGTCAAACTCTTATTTACTTTTCGCTAACAACCTGGAAGATATAAAACTTAAGATAATATGAATTCTCATCATCAGCCCATAGGATAGGATGATCCGGAGCCTGAGTCTTAAATTCTATCTGTCTAAGTCTCTTATGCGCCGTCTTTGCAGCCTGACCAATCACCTTGGTAAAGTTCTCATAGTCCATAAAATGCGAACATGTACATGTTGCAAAATATCCACCATCATTTACTAACTTAAGCCCTGCTGTATTTATTGCTCTATATCCCTTAGTTGCCTGCTTTATAGTATTCTTAGACTTTGTAAATGCTGGAGGATCAAGGATAACAAGGTCAAACTTCTCATTTTCTTCAACCATCTTAGGTAACATTTCAAGAACATCATCAACCTTAAAGCTGACAATATCAGAAAAACCATTTAATCGAGCATTTTCTCTCGCCTGCTCAATTGCAAGTTCTGAGGCATCTACCGCGATAACTTCTTTAGCCCCTCCAAGAGCAGCATTAAGTGCAAATGATCCTGTGTGAGTGAAACAATCTAACACTCTCTTACCTTTTGCTAATTTCTGAATAGACATTCTATTAAGCTTCTGGTCTAAGAAAAAGCCTGTCTTCTGGCCGTCTTTAACATCAACCTTATACTTAACACCATTCTCTACAATGGTAACTTTCGTGTCGAACTCATTTCCAATAAAGCCCTTAAATCTTTCCATGCCTTCCTTAAGTCTTACTTTGGCATCGCTTCTTTCATATACGCCACGGATTGTAATGCCATCTTCCTTAAGAATGTGCTTTAAGTCTTCTATTATCTTATTTTTAAATTTATCAATTCCTAAAGCCAGCGATTCAACCACAAGCACATCACTATACTTGTCAACTACCAGCCCAGGAAAAAAATCTGCCTCACCAAAAATGATACGGCAGCTTGAAGTGTCGATTACATTTTTACGATATTCCCAGGCATCTCTAACCCTCTGCATAATGAATTCATCATCAATTTCCTGATCTGCTTTTCTTGTCATCATTCTGATCCTGATAGTAGATGCAGAATTAATGAATCCTCTGCCCATTGGATAGCCGTCAAAGTCATGTACGATGACTATATCTCCGTCCTCGTACTGACCCATAACTGACTCAATTTCGTTATCAAATACCCATGAACCACCGCTCTTTAATGTGCGGCCTTCACCTTTTTTTAATGTTACGATTGCATTACTCATTTGCTTCAAGTGTTCTTCTTATAGCTTTGATGAAGTCTTCTGTATTAAGCTTCTTTGCATTTGGAAGGCTTGTGATAAGTAAGAGATCACCTGTCATCTCACCATTTTCAATAGTATCAATTGTTGCCTTCTCAAGTCTGTCAGCAAACTTTGAAAGTTCAGCGTTGTTATCAAGTTCGCCTCGCTTTCTTAAAGCTCCTGTCCAGGCAAAAATTGTTGCTACAGGGTTTGTTGATGTCTCCTCACCCTTAAGGTACTTATAATAATGTCTCTGAACTGTTCCGTGAGCAGCCTCA
>CAMKMR010000061.1 GCA_946413945.1 uncultured Lachnospiraceae bacterium
CAGTATTCTGATCCTGATATGGATTCTGGTACTGATTTCCAGTATTCTGATCCTGATATGGATTCTGGTACTGATTTCCAGTATTCTGATCCTGGTATGGATTCTGGTACTGATTTGGCTGGTACTGATTTCCAGTATTCTGATCCTGATATGGATTCTGATACTGATTCCCCTGATACTGATTAACCCCACTTTGATCCTGGTATGGATTTGTCATACCACCGTTGTTAGGCTGATAACCTAAATTTGGATCCTGAAAATTATTGTTTGGATCCTGGAAATTGTTATTATCCATTATTATTCCTTCCCTTTTATAAAATCTCTAGGTATAAAAACCTATAATATTAAACTGCCATGATGAATTTCACCATGGCAGCAACATCTAATGTAATAATTAATAAATCCTTACTTCTTCTTCACCGTTCATAACACGGATAGCACCCTGAGCAAGGGCAAGAAGTTCAGCTTCGCCTGGATATACCTTTACTGGCGCAATAAAGCTTACATACTCAGCAATCTTATTTGTGATTCTTTCATTATAAGCAATTCCGCCTGTAACAATGATCTGATCTACTTTTCCTTTAAGAACAGCGGCCATAGCACCGATATTCTTTGCAAGCTGATAAATGAAAGCATTCATAACAAGTTTTGCTTTCTCATCACCTTCGTCGATTCTCTTAATGATCTCTCTTGCATCATTAGTTCCAAGATATGCATTGAAACCACCGTTGCCAATGATCTTCTTCTTCATTTCAGCTTCTGTATACTTTCCTGAGAAGCACATTTCAACAAGTGAAAGTGGAGGAACGGCATTTGCTCTCTCTGGTGAAAATGCACCATCACCATTGAATGCTGCAAATACATCTACCATCTTACCATGATCATGACATCCGCAAGATGTACCACCACCAAGGTGAACTACGATAAGATTAAGATCTTCATACTTCTTTCCTACTTCCTTTGCATATCTTCTAGCCATAGCCTTCTGATTAAGAGGATGATCGATAGAACCTCTTTCAATTTCAGGAATACCTGAAATACGTGCGATTGGCTCAAGCTCATCAACTGCAACAGGGTCTACGATATAAGCCTTAACGCCGATTGAATCAGCAATTTCTTTTGCTATGATACCACCAAGGTTAGAAGCATGCTCACCACGCTTAGCCTCTGTAAGATCCTTGATAAGAGCATCTGTTACTTCATAAGTACCACCTGGAATTGGCTTAACGATTCCACCACGTCCAACGATAACATCGAAAGAATTAACATCAAAATTCTTATCTTTAAGGAAATCAAGAATGATATTCTTTCTGAAATCCTTCTGAGCTATGATATTTGGATACTGAGCAATCTCTTCTGTTGAATGACGAAGAGTCTCGTCCATAATAAGTTCTTCATCTTCAAAAACACCAAGTTTTGTTGAAGTTGAACCAGGGTTAATGATAAGTGACTTAATTGCCATATTTCCCTCCGTTAAAATTTAAAAAATATATTATTCTTACTTTTAATGAAATAAGTGTCAAAAGACACCTACTGCATGTAATTATTTATTAGCGTTCTTCTTAAGTGAATCAGCTACAAGAGCACCAAGTGCAAGTGAGTTAACCTTTACTTCAAATGAGTCTGAACGTGAAGTAAGAATAACTGGTGCAGCTGTACCTGTAATAAGGTTACCGTTCTTTACATTAGCAAAATGAACAAGTCCCTTGTAAAGAATGTTACCAGCATGAATGTTAGGGAAGAGAAGAACATCTGCATCTCCTACGATCTTACGACCTGTTGCTCCCTTATGCTTTGCTGCTTCCGGACATGTGGCAAGGTCAAGTGAAAGAGGACCATCTACGATACATCCTGCAATTTCACCATTCTCATTCATCTGACGTAACTGATCAGCCTCAACTGTCTCAGGCATCTTAGGGTTTACTACTTCAACTGCTGCAAGTGGAGCAACCTTTGGATTCTTAACGCCACAAGCTTCGCAGATTTCTACTGTATTTCTGATGATATTTGCCTTGTCATCAAGTGTTGGATATGGAACAAATGCAACGTCTGAAAGGAAAAGGAGATGATCAACACCTTCCATCTCGAATACGCAAACATGTGAAAGTGGTCTTCCACTTCTAAGTCCAACTTCCTTATCAAGTACACTCTTAAGGAAATCCTTTGTATCGATAAGACCCTTCATGTACATATCTGCCTTACCATCATGTACAAGCTTAACTGCTTCGTGAGCAGCTTCAATCTTATCCTTAACATCTATAACTTCATAATCAGCAAGGTTCATACCGATGTTATCAGCAATCTTCTTAATCTCATCAGCATCACCAACAAGGATAGAATCAGCAATACCCTTTTCCTTAGCTGCCTTTACAGCTAAAAGTACTTCATCATCCTGCGCAACTGCTACTGAAACTTTTTTCTTCTCAACTGCCGCAGCCTTAGCTACTAATTCGTCAAAACTCTTACTCATTTTTCTTTTTTCCTTTCTAAATCAACTCCGCTTAAGGCAGAGATATTTTACAAATTTTTGCAAAAAAACTAGCAATATATTACCATTCTCTAAGTAAAACTTCAAGATAGATAACGTTACAGAATTGCCATACTTTTTCACTTTTATTTAGATCATTTTCTAAATAATGAACTATTTTTTTCTTATTTATCTTGATTGATTATTTTTTATCTATCTTTTTATCATTATTCTTATCTATCATATCAAGGGCAGTGTAGATCAAGCTAAGAACTATCGCAATTATAGATAATGTTCTCTCAGGACTTGCCTTCTTTAATGCCTTCTCATAAGACTTTCTGAGTTTTTTTACTGACTTTTTTTCCTCAAAAGCCTTCTTAGGTTTCTTTATATTCTTGATCGGCTTTATCTTTTTGGCTCTGACAACTTCATTTTTTTCCATAAATAAGCCCCCTTGTCACACTTTATGATAATAAATTTATAACTACTACAATGGCCATTATAATAAGGATGGGGATAACTCCGATAAGCTGTTCCTTCTTTCCCTTTGCATCTACTCTATCATTTCCAAGGAATCTATGATAGCCATCTTTTTCCATAAGATCTACTTTTTCGCCAGTTTCATAAATATTAAACATGTTGCTGACTTTTGCATAAACCTTTCTATTCTCTGGTCCTTCAATAGTAAGTTCAGTGTAATTTTTTCTTGAAACCTGATCAAATTTCTTTTCCATATCAATTATCACGCCTTCTGTTTTATTCCAGCCCTTTATAAGCTTCTTTTTTCTATGCGCTGCTCCTGCTGCTGAAAAATAAAGTTCAAGAAGAAAAACAATGATCACTATGATTGCTGTAATATTCTGTATCATTTTTTTAAATGTTCCTTTTATTTCTTATCCGTGTAAAAATGTCACACACTCATAATCCTATAACATTATTTCTATTTCATCAATCAAAATTTAGCATAAAACTAAAGCTATCAAAATTTAGCATAAAACTAAAGCTGCTACATTATTTCATTTTAAAAAGGGTTTGACTTTAGTACGTTAAAGCATTAGAGTAGTTATATATTTCTCAAATAAATTACTATGAGGTTATACATGTCAGATTTTAATTTAAAAAAAGCTAATATAGTGGGAATTGCCGGACTTGGACTTATCGGCGGATCATTTGCAAAAGCATTTAAAGAAAATGCCAATATAAAGGTTTATGCTACGGATTTAAATGAAGATGTAGTAGCTCAGGCTATAAAAGACGGCACTGTTGATGGCCTTCTTGATGAAGTAACAATCAAAGAATGTGACCTTATCATTCCTGCCCTTTATCCAAAAGCTATCAATGAGTACTTAAAGAAAATGGCTCCTTACATAAGAAAAAATGCTCTTGTTATTGATACAGGTGGACTAAAGAGAGTAGTATGTAAAGAGTGCTTCCCTCTTGCTAAAGAATACGGTTTTACTTTTGTAGGCGGACATCCTATGGCTGGAAAAAAATATTCCGGCTATGAATATAGTACTGGCAGTCTTTTTAATGATGCTTCTATGATCCTTGTTCCTGAGGATCCTGAGGATAAAGAGCTTATCGATGCTGTAACCAATATCCTTAGTCCTTGTAATTTCGGAATGATAACCGTGTGTTCTGCCGAAAAACACGATGAGATGATAGCATTTACATCAGAAATGGCTCATATAGTATCAAATGCTTATATCAAAAGTCCAACTGCCCTTGCACATAAGGGATTTTCTGCCGGCAGCTACAAGGATATGACCAGAGTTGCCTGGTTAAATGAAACCATGTGGACAGAGATTTTTATGGAGAATAAGGATAATCTTATTAAGGAAATCGACTATATCACTTCTTTCCTTAATGAATATAAGTCTGCGCTTATAGAAAATGATTCTGACTACATGTGGAAGTTGCTTCATGATGGAAAAGTTGCTAAAGAAACAGTTGATGGAAAGTAATTATAATATGGAAAAGATAATCAAAGATACTAACAGCGTATGCTTAAATACATTCGCATATAATTTCGGAGGAAAAGTTAAGGCAATAGCTTCAAAGTCTCATGCTCACAGACTGCTTATAGCTGCTGCACTTTCAGACTCAGCTTCAAAGCTTATCATTTCTGAGACTTCTAATGATATTGAAGCTACTATTGGCTGTCTTAACAGTCTGGGTGCTAAGATAACAAGAGATGCGGATACAATTTATATTGAACCGATATCAAGAAGTTCTGGCGATGCTTCTTTAAATATATCATCAGCTAAAACAACTTACAGCATAGATCCTTTAAATACAGAATCTGATCAGACAGGCGGCTGCAATGATTTTTTTGATTCAGCTTCATCTCATCCTGGCAACAATAATAAATCTTCGAAAAAAAAGATATATCAGCTTGACGCAGGAGAAAGTGGTTCCACTTTAAGATTTATGCTTCCTATAGTTGCAGCTCTAGGAAAAACTTGTGAGATAACAACTCATAACCGCCTCACCAAAAGGCCCCTTTCTCCACTTTATGAAGAACTGTTATGTCATGATATGTTTCTTTCAAGACAGAAAACGTCCCCTCTCTTTATAAGTGGCAAACTATCATCTGGAAGATATAAAATTCCAGGTAACATTTCTTCCCAGTATATTACCGGACTTTTATTTGCCCTTCCACTTCTTGATGGGGAAAGTAAGATTCATGTTACAAAAGGACTCTCTTCTAGACCTTATATAGATATTACTTTGTCAGTACTTGCATCATATGGAATCAAGATTTTTGAGGAAAAAATAAAAAAGGATGAAATTCTCTTTACTATTCCAGGAAATCAGACTTATAAAATTTCATCTCCTGTAACTAAAGTAGAAGGGGATTGGAGCAACGCTGCATTTTTCCTTACTGCGGGTGCAATTTCAAAAGAAGCGGTAACTGTTACTGGACTTTCATTAGACAGTCACCAGGGTGATAAAAAGATTTTAGAAATCTTGAAAAATTTTGGTGCTGACATTTCTATTGAAACTAAGGCTGACGGCTTATCTGACATCACAGTAAGCCCAAGAGATTTAGATAAAACTTTTATCGACGCTAAAGATATACCTGATCTTATTCCTATCCTTTCTGTTTGCGCTGCTACAGCAAAAGGCACGACAAAGATTGTTAATTATGAAAGGCTTCGGATCAAAGAAAGTGACAGAGTTGAGGCTATAAAAACTATGCTTTCTAATTTTGGAATACATGTAGAAGAAAAGGATAAGGCGCTTTTTATAACTGGAAAAAGCAGTTTTAAAGAAGCTTGTAATGATTCGGTAAACGATCACCGTATGGCTATGTCTTCGGCTATTGCATCTATCAGAGCAAATGGTCCTGTCACGATCACAGATCCATATGCCATAACTAAATCATATCCAACTTTCTATGAGGATTTTGTAAGTCTTTTAAAATAACATCTTTGATATTAACGTCTCTGCCTGTAAACAAAAAAGGAGCATGAAAATTTTTCACGCTCCTTTTTTTAATCATCTTCATTTAACGTTTCTAATAAAAATTTCAGCGCTGCTGCAAATAAGAAAAGTGCCAGTCCTACAAATATAGCATAAAAACCTAAAGGATGATAAAGCTTAACATAATCAAGACTTTTATATCCCTTCTTATCCTGAAAACTGTTTATACCTTCCATCCATACGTCATAAATATTTTTTATTTCATTATATTTATACTTATATATCTTGGTATTAACGGCTGCCAGCATTAATAACAATTCTATCGGAATAGCTATTAATCTGCTTATAAAATAATTCTTCTTTAATCTCTTATCCAGAAAGAATTCACTATACTCTCCCGGATTTAAGATCCCGGTTTCAACTAATGCCACATAGAGCATATACAAACCAATTAACATGATCAGTGCCATGATCACAATCGGAGTTAAATGAAAGAATTTAAAGCCTGATCTCATGCTTTTTATCCCTTCCTTGGCACAATCAAATAAAGAAAAACCACCTTTTGTATACTTGTCTGATTTTATTATCAGCTTTTCCCACTTGAAAAAAGGAGAAGCAATCATCAGAACAGCACCTAAAATATAGCTAAGTTTCATTATAATAAATGAACTTTTCTTTTCGTAGAAAGGCAACTTCTCCTCTCCCATTTACCATTCTCCTCTAGGATATACTCCTTCTACTGTCAGCTCTGCAAGCTTTTCTTTTACTTCATCGATATCTTCTTTATAAGTCATTCCAAACCATTTTTCTGGAGAAGCAATAATCTTAACGCTGCCCTTATCTCTATTCATGATATCCTGAACAGCTTCTGAAAGTGTCTCTTCAAATTTAAGTGGATTATCCTTAATTCCATCTTTAAATCTTTCTGGGAAAGACTTTTCAATATCATTTATAAAACCTGGACGGAAAGCCCACATATTCATTGATGCAACTGCATCTAACGGAATAAGTGTATATGTTACCCCACCATCTAAAGTGAAATAACCACGACCATCCTCTAATTTAATCTCTTTTCTTTCATCGATTCTTACTAACTTGTTATCCTGATCAACTTTGCAGATTCCTCTTGATACTGTACCGTTTTCAGTAAGAGTCTTAACTACTTCATAACCAATGATACCAAATTCTGAATCATCCGCATCCTCCTGTGTTAGGAAATCTGCAGCAAGTTTAAATGATTCGTAACCGTAATAATCATCTGAATTAACTGTAAGGAAATTTTTTCCTCTAAGTACATCTCTTGCACAATAAAGTGCATGTGTTGTACCCCATGGCTTTATTCTTCCCTCAGGAATCTCTTCACCTTCTGGAAGCATATCAAGTTCCTGGAATGCATAAATAACAGGTAAATTTTTACTAACTCTGTTACCGACTGTATTTTTGAAATCTTCTTCAAAATCTTTTCTGATAATGAATACAACTTCCCCGAAGCCAGCTTTTTTTGCATCATAGATTGCATAATCCATAAGTGCATGTCCGTACTTATCAACCGAAGTGATCTGCTTAAGACCTCCGAATCTACTTCCAAGTCCTGCTGCCATTACAACCAGCGTTGGTTTAACCGGTTTCACATTATCCATATATTTTTCCCTTTCGCAATATAAGGCTATAAAAATAGTTTTGCAATATGTTGCCATAATAATATAGCACATATCATTGATTTTTTAAACATCTTAATCTATGATAAAGAAACAGTCACTATAATTAGCATATTTATAAAGGATTTTTGAATTTAGATGGATAAACTTAAAGAATATATTAACAGTCAGAACTACGAGATTAGTGAAAAACAGTTAGCGTCATTTAAACACTATTACGAGATGCTTATTGAAAAAAATAAGGTCATGAACCTCACTGCTATAACAAAAAAAGATGAAGTTATCCTTAAACATTTTATAGACAGCATCTCAATGGCATTTTCAATTAAGTCAGTCGCAGGTATTAAAGAGAAAAATCTTAATCTTATCGATATTGGAACAGGCGCAGGTTTTCCTGGAATACCTCTAAAGATAATATTCCCTGATTTAAATGTAACTCTCCTGGATTCACTTAATAAGCGCGTTACATTTTTAAATGAAGTAATCGCCGAATTAGGATTAAAGAATATCACAGCTATCCATTCAAGAGCTGAAGAAGGAGCCAGAGATAAATCTCTCAGGGATCATTTTGATATTGCAGTTTCGCGTGCTGTTGCAAATCTTCCTGTTCTTCTTGAATATACTCTTCCATTTGTTAAAAAGGATGGTTGCTTTATCTCTTATAAATCCGGAGATATCGATGAAGAACTTGAATCATCTAAACATGCTCTTAAATGTCTAAATGGTACTATCATTGAAGATACAAGGATAACTCTTCCGGACTCTGATATAAAGAGAAGCTTTGTCGTAGTAAAAAAGACAGCTCCAACTCCAAAAGCCTATCCAAGAAAAGCCGGAACCGCAAGGAAAGAACCATTATAAAATACGAAGCATATGTATTACACTGTTTATGCATAATAACAGCTGCTATAAAAATAAGAAGCGCCTGGCGCTTCTTATTTTTTCCCTTTATCCTGATGCCTTTTTTCTTTTTTCTTTTCTCTTATATCAATCTTTCTTTTTTTTATGCTTTCATATCCTTTTTTATCTGTTCTTGTTAATTTCTTTAGAACAAATACATTCGGATCACTGCCGTTAGTTTCCTT
>CAMKMR010000062.1 GCA_946413945.1 uncultured Lachnospiraceae bacterium
GCAGATCAGCTGATTTAATAGCATTAAACAATTCCTTTGTTGCAGAAATGTAACCGTCACTCAATGTGTATGACCAGTTATTTTCATATACTCCCGTATTATCTGCTGCATAAGACATCACGAGATGCCCTAAAGCATAAAGGGCCTCTCCCTTATATGAAAGATCAGTATAGTCCATAGCACTTACGTAAGCATTTTTTAAATTCCCTGCATTCTTATCATATGCTTCCTTATAGCCTGGCGCATTGTAAGTGTAATAGCAGATTTTTCTCATTGTTGGATCAGTAATCTCTGTTGTTTTTATTATCTCATGCCCCTGCCTTGGATAGGCCTTATCAGGTTCTATACAATAACAATTCCATACTGTTCCTCCTGTTCCTACATAAAACAGATTCGTTCCATAACCACAATACTCTATCAATCCTGCATTTCCTACATGCTTCATATCTCCTGTATCAGCTCTTACCACTGCAGCTAAAGCAGGTCTTTTATATCTCCAGCGGTTTTTATTATTTTCATCTGTTTTTTCTGCTCTTTTTGTTTCGTCTGTACTATTTAATTCATCTTTTCTTTCTCTCTCTTCTTTGTTTTTTAATTCATCTTTTGCTTCTCTCTCTTCTGCAGCCTTTACTACATCCGCTTCTTCTGCACTTTTTGCATCTGTCCCTGTTGCCACTTCTCCCCCGTCTTTCCCCGGATCTTCTTTTGCATTTACAGAAAAAGGATAAAACATAAGTAACAGACATAAAGTCATAAATAGAGCCAGCACTCTTTTAATTCTATTTTTCATACTTCTATCCTTTCCTTTCATAAACAATAATATTCGACACCTGCAAAACTAACTAAATCTCCATGATGAACTGATATATCCTCCCCCTTTGCTAAACGCCGGTTATTTATATAGGTACCATTTGTTGACCCCATATCCCTTATAAAGACGCCACTTTCATTCTTTATTATCACTGCATGCAACCTGCTGATTCCTTTACTCTCGATTAGCAGATCACACTCTCCTTTTATCCTCCCTATCTTAATTTCCATCCCTTCAGTTATCAGTGCTATCCCTTCATTAGAAGAATCCAGTGCTACCAGCTTACTTACTTCTTTCTTTGCTGCCGGATAAACCGTGATCTCTTTTTCTACATTTTTTTCCCGATACTCTTCCATATACCTATCTATTTCTTCAGTATTTTTTTTACTTATGATATTTCCAAACAGGATCATCAGATATACCATCATGATCGCCGTAGAAATAAAAAGACTTTTTATCCCAAAAAAGAATAGAAGCCCTGCAGCTATGGCAAGGATTAAAAGCCCCCCCAGCCATACTTTGATATTTTTTTCGTTTTCCTTATCTGATTTCTCATCAGGATATTCGATACAAGTTTCTTCCCTTTTGATAGCCTCATCTTCATCCTTTTTCCTTATCTTATTCTCAAGCTGTATATCCTCTAACTTAGACTTATCAGACTTATCCAGATCAATATCTTTAGATTCATTTACAAGTTGGCAATACATATTTGGAGTAAAATTATCAACCAGCATTTTCCCATATAGATCATAAAGATAGATAACATCATCCTTATTTTGATGATCATAAATCTGCATTATCTCTTCTATTAATTTTTTAATCTGTGTATTAAAGCTTTTCTTATAACCTGGTACATATAGAAACTTATAGATATCTTCATTTTTGTCATAAAAAATATAATTAAGACTGAGAAGCAGGTTTTCAGGAAAAAGAATGAATTCAGCTAATTCTTTGATACAATCCCTTATATCTTTAAGGAGTTTTATAAGATCAGCTTTTCCCGGAGCTACCTGCCTGAAAAAATTATTTAAATTCGATAAACCATCAATTTTAAACACCTGACTGTTTTTTTGGTCCATTTCCATAAATCTGGTCCTTACCAGATATCTAAAATCATTATTCTTTAGCATTCCGATTTCATAAGGCATATATTCGCCTATGCTATCAAAATCCACTACTTCATAAAAATTACTCATCCCCCTATTTTTCTGTAAAATTTCCATAGAACTGCCACCCCCTTAATCTGTCTGCTACAAGATCTGTCTCACACTTTTCAAGTGTATATGACGATAATTTAAGTTCTATGTTGCTTAAAATGACTCTGTTAGTCCCATCAAATGAAACCTGTTTTTTTACTTTTCCAAAAGGATGTCCTTTATTTAAATTAATACTGTTTAAATATTCTCCTTCCCTCTCTTCCTCTACTATAACCCAGGGCACTTGATATAATTCAACATAAGCGTCAGTTCTAAGCTTTTCTTTTTCCAACACAAATATAAAAATCCAGATGATCATAAAAACTGCCAGAAAGATCAAAGGTAGTATCATGGTCATCTCGACAACTGCAAAACCCTTGCCATTTACTGACTGCATCTTTCGCATGGTGGAACACCCCCTAGCTCACTTAGCCTTACTCTATGAACATTTCTTGTTAAACCGGGACAAGAAAGACATGTATGATATACCTCGCCATATTCCGCTATATATACATAATCCCCTGCTTTCCCCCTGCAAAAAGCACATTTCCTTGTCCCTTTTTTTTTACTGATTCATATTCTTTAATACTGATCTTTAACTCCAGATGGCTGCAGGATCTGTTTATATGATATACTTCACAGTTATCCGTGATATATACATAGATATCGTCTTCACTGATATTCGTCCCGCTTAGTATTTTTTTACCCAGATAAGCTTTTTGAACAAACTTAAAACTGATATCTGTGGTAATTCCTAACCCCGGAAGCTTGATTGTATATCTTACCATGATCACTATATTCCCATCCTGGTCCGGCAGCTCAGATCCCTGAAAACTTATCCCACTGATCCCATTAGAAACATATCTTTTTACCAGTTCCGGGTCATCAAGATAAGAGCTGAATTTTATTTTAGTAAGCCCCACTGTTTTTAGATCCGTGATATCTGCTAAATATGCATATTCAGCCAGATATTCTGCGGTTTGAGCTGTAGCTTCATAAACTACAGTCTTAAGAGAAATAATATTTACCATGTGATACATCATCATAAAAGCAAAAAGAAAACAGGGTATCACTATTACAGCTTCTACCGAAGCCATTCCTTTATTCTTCATACACTTCTTTAATCCTCCCATCGTCCATCTCTGGAAGTATGTGCCCTCCAGAGATGCACATTTCAAAAACTAATACATAACAACTCCCGAAGAGGCCTTCTTAATCTAAGTTATCATTCCTTGAAATGTGCATTTCACGAAGGCACATTTTAAAAGCCTGTATCCTCTTTAAAATTAAATGTATCTCCCTTATAATTCATGCTTACATCAACTGAAAAAGCTGTTATACAATTTCTTATCAGGAGTTTATACCCATCATTACCTTCATTTAAATTTACATTCATCTGCATGATATCAAGCATTCTGTAGTAGGCTTCATCCACATCAAAACTTAATAGGATAAGGAGATAATCCTTATAACTCATCCCATTTTCACACGAATTACCAGCTGCAACTTCATTTAGCTTATGCAGACTATAAATATCTGTCATCCAGCTATCCCGCGTCTTTAAATATGCAATCTTATTTCCATGGACCAGACTATAAACATCTGCTACACTTTCAATATATGCCCATGCTCCCAGCAAAAGATACTTTACTGCTGGCTGTGCCAGTGGCGCCGCCCAGCATATAGACCAAGCAAGCGCTGACATTTCTTCCACCTTCTGGACATCCCCTAGAATATATGCATAATCGAATGCAAATCGGATTGCTATTATCTTATTTACTACTTTCTGATAATTCTCAGCATCAGTCTCTCCTCCACAGATAAGATATTCCAGCTCAGCATTTAAAGCCTTTGTATCATCATTTTCATCTGTCATACAATGAAAAACCTGAGATGCATATGCGATAGCTTCTATATTTGTACTCATATTATCAAGCCAGCCATTTGCTGATACTGAATCTTTCTTAAGCTGATCCATGCTGTCAAAATTCCTGTCAACGCCAAACTCCCAGATTGAAGAAATTACAGACGCTGAGGGAATATCCTCATAATTCACTGAATATTCATGCAATATCATATCCTCCGGCCTTATTAGTGCCGCTATTCCTGAATCAGTATATTTCTTAAGCTCTTTTCTTGGATCCTCGTTATCTTTGCCTTTTTCCTTTATATTATTTTCTTCAATTTCTTTAGACTCATCACTCGCTTTTTTCTCCAGCTGCTCCATATCACACATTGTTAACGGGCTGTCATTGCCCATGGCCTTATCCTTGATAGATTGTAAGATTTCATCAGAAACACCATATTTAAAATTATCCCTGATCTGTTTTTTTAATTCTAAACAGGCATTATCTGTAATATATTTTTTTCCTGATACTACTACATTTATATCCTTATAATCGTTTCCCAGATTAGTTCTAAGATTGTTTTCGATCATCTCTTCCATATAGCCTTCATGTCTGCCATCAAAATCAATATCAACAAGGAGGATATGATAATTATCAAAAATATATCTATCATAGTTCGCTTTTATATCTGACGTCGCACTTCTTACTGCAATAGCTGCTTTAGCCTTGGCATTTCCTTTATCTACCATAGTTATCACAGCAAGCACCAGTATAAAAATGATACCTGTGAGTATTGTTATAAAAACCGTAATATATCCTTTATTCTTCATATCCCCCTCCTTTAAAAGATCAGAGATTAGACGCTATCACATAAATTTTCTTGCATTTCCATTAATAGAAGTCCATAACTTATTTACAAGATTAACAATCTCTTCCCTAAAAATAATTGCTAAAGCAATGAGAACCACCAAGATCAACATTATCTCAACCGTTGTAACTCCTGAATTGTCCGACAGGAGAAATTTTTCTTTTTTATAAATCTTATCATCCATATTCTTTTCTCCCCTTTTTTATTCATTTCATACTCATAAATGCCGGAAGCATAAGAATTGCTATTACCGCCAGCAAAAGAATGAGTATCGGAATAAGCAACTTTGTACTTATCTGTTCTGACTTCTTTCTTATTTCCTCCTTATTCCGAAAATATGTTTCTTTTTCTTCATTTTCTAAAAGACTCAACAGATTAGAATTTCCATAAGAGATATTCTGGCTGATAAGTGAAGTTAATTTTATGTATTCTGAAATACCTATCTCTCTTCCCATATCAGTGTAGGCATTTCTTTCTGACTCCCCTGCTTCGATCCTGTTTATGCAGATTTCTATTTCATGTCTTAAATACTTTGTCTCATTATCTGCTGCCATTAACAGTGCTTTCTTTACACTAAGGCCAGCCCCTATCAGCAGCTGCAGTTTATTAACAAATCCATAATAAGATGCCTTCAGTTCCGCATCCCTCTTCCTTATCTTTTCCTTCATCCCTTCTATCACAAAGCCCGCTGCTACAAATATTCCCAGAAAAGTAAAAATAAAAAGTTTGCAGATCATTTCTATTTTTGTGACAGTCTTTTTTTTGACATTAATACCACTTTCCTTATCCGGTAATATAAATAGCCCGCTTTCTCTATTCTTCTTTTCTTCCTTTTGAAGAATATCAACTGCTTCCTTAAAACTTCCTTTTTGATAGCTTTCAGGCACTACAGTAATAAGGTATTCTTTCTTGGCCAAGTGAGTATCATCACTAATCTCTGCAGTGAGTATCACTGATATCTCTTCTGTCAGTTCCTCATTATTAACTTCTCCATTGCCGTTTAATACTCCGGGATTATCCGAGTTCCAGTTAAAATAAAGAGTATTCGAACTGTCCCTTTCAGGCAGGAGCAGATTTTTACTAACATTAGAAAGATCTGTATTATCACCTTGCATCATATCTTCTGCCATTTTAAATGCCGCATTCGAAAGCTTATTAAATTCCTCCTCCGAATAAATAGACGCACTAACATTTAAATCATATTCTTTTTCCCTATCTCCATCTGTAATAAGCAGTCTTACATCTGTTGCAGATTCTCCAACTTTAGGCCTGTTTATCTTTCTATCATCCTTTGCCTTTACAAAAACAAGAATGTAAATTGTTCCAACTATTAAGAAAAAAATGATCATAAAAGCAAAGATAAATATCTTTTTTCTGATAAGACGATACTTTTTATCATTCGCTTCTTTTCCTGAATCTTCTATCTTTCTAATATAAAGTTTTAACCTATTTTTTATTAATTCAGTTATCATGATCCCTTCTTTCTCTTTTTCTACCGCTCTAACTTACATCCTTGTATTTACTGAAGTTCTTTCTGCTAAGAACCGCTAATCTTTTCCCCATGATCAGCCCCCCTTTACATCTACAGCTTCTATTATTCTTTTTCCTAAAATATCCGAGCCAATACTAAGAAGAATTACTGCACTCATCAGCCCTATTCCCATTAAATTTCCATATAATGCCGCTATATACTCAGGGTTTGTGAGTTTAAGATAAGCCACCATAACGCTTGGCATAAGGATCATCAGCTTTAACTCAAGATTTTTTTCAGCTATCAGAACAGAAATCTCTTCCTCTAGCTCGGCTTCTGTTCCAATTTTTTCTATAGCATTTTCCATAACCTTAATTGTGCTTCCACCGGTTAATTCAGCTATATCTATAACCTTCGCCAGTCTCTTTGCCTCTCTTATCTCATTTCTTTCTCCAAAAGTTTTTAGCACTGTAGCCGGTGAATTTCCTAGCTCTAGCATTCTTTTTATAAAGAGCAATTCCTTCATAAAATTCTTATCTTTACCATGGAGCTTCTTCATATCGTCCCCTGCAGATATAAGGGCACTTTTTAGCGATTCTCCTGATCTTACAGCCGACTCCACCGCTGTTATAAAATCCCTGAATTCTCCTCTTTTTTCTTTAGCCCTTTTTTTATTTTTATGTCTTATGTACGTTTTCCAACAGTAAAAAGTTGGTACGATCCCTGGAATAATTCCCCATAAATCATCGTAAAATATATATGCCACAAGTAAGGGAACTGCCAGGATAAAGGCTATAAAGACCGGAATATCTCTATTTCCCATATCATCACGTTTTTTATATTGGGGCTCACCGCTTTTATTTTTTTCTTTCTCAATATCCCCATTTAATTTAGTTTTTTGCTTCTTCATAACCCTCCATATAAATTTTTAGAAGCCCATAATTGCTGAGCTTATCAACCATCATCAACTTGTTGACCATTTCTAATCTTCCCAATACCTTTCCGTCCTTTTCCCCACATTCTTTAAAGGCGAAAATTGGATTTACTATAATCTCCCCATTATTAATACCTATCACCTCACTTATTTCGCATACCCTTCTGGACTTATCCCTTAATCTTTTAAGATGAATAACAATATCAATAGCCGATGCTATCTGCTGTCTTATGGCTCTGTCCGGAAGTTCAATCCCACTCATCAGCATCATTGTCTCTAACCTGAGAAATGTATCTTTCACGGAATTACTATGGCCTGTAGATAAAGATCCTTCATGCCCCGTAAGCATAGCAGTTACCATGTCCGTTGCTTCACCGCCTCTTACCTCGCCGACAATTATCCTGTCTGGTCTCATTCTTAAACTGTTTCTCACAAGATCTCTGATACTAAGACTGTTCTTTCCTTCTACATTTTTATTTTTTGCCTGTAATCTCACCAGATTATCTATCCCCTGGATCTTTAGCTCAGCCGAATCTTCGATGGTAATAACTCTCTCATCTCCAGGTATAAATTCTGTAAGGGCATTGAGAAAAGTTGTCTTGCCAGTTCCAGTTCCTCCCGAAATAAATATGTTGTATTTTGAAATAATAAGTAACTTTAAGAAATCAGCAGCCTCTTTCGTAATAGCCCCTGTATCTATAAGTTTTTGCATTGTCATTTTTTCTTTTGGAAATTTTCTTACTGTAACTATATCGCCATCGCATGAAATACCAGAAAGTACGACATTTACACGTGATCCATCAGCTAGTATTGCATCCTGTATAGGTTCTGATTGATTCACCTGTCTGTTAACAGTAGAAACGATCTGCTGGATGACTGATCCAAGCCTTTCTTTAGATTCAAAGCATTTATCAGTCTTTTCAATGATCCCGTTTTTTTCAATAAATATCTTATCGCTGCCATTGATCATTATTTCAGTAATCTCATCATCTTCTAAAAGGTCTGATAAAACATCCAGCTTCTTTATTGAATTATAGATTTCTTTTTTTAATTCGATCTTATCTTTTAACCTGATATAAGCTTTACTTGCTTCATTTCTGATAGCCTGATCAATAGCCTGGCTTATCCGCTCATCGCTGATATCAAGAGAAAAATCAAGATCATTTAATACTTCTTGTTTTAATATCTCTTTTAATTTTTTTTCCACCCTTTATCACTCTTTTTCTTTAACCTCACAATAACCTTAACCCAAACGTACTTTTAAGCTTTTATTCCCTTTTAATCAACCCAAAAGTACTTTCATCTTTTATTCACTCTTTACTTTAAAAACAGTCTTTATCATTTGTTCGCTTCTATAATCTGTATATGGCACTTCCACCTCCCTGATCTTATATAATATTTCTCTTAGATTCATATCTCTAAGCAGTTGCTTAAATACTTCTGTTTTCTTTTTTGAGATCTCGTCATTTACTACTGGCATAAAGATCCTGTCAAATACTT
>CAMKMR010000063.1 GCA_946413945.1 uncultured Lachnospiraceae bacterium
AAGCATTGTCACATCAGCTGAGATCATAGGAACATTTGCAGCTTCAAGCGCTTCACGTACTGCTGAGAAGTCTTCTGGTGAAGTAACGATCTCATATGAATCCTCTTCTTCAGAGAAATCTTCTGCACCTGCATCAAGAGCAAGCATCATAAGATCATCTGCTGTTCCTTCATATTCTTCTTTATCAACAATGATCTGTCCCTTTTCATCGAACATATAAGATACACAGCCTGTTGTACCAACATTTCCATCACCTTTTGTGAATGCTGAACGAACATTTGAAGCTGTACGGTTCTTATTATCTGTAAGTGTCTTTACGATGATAGCTGTACCAGCCGGTCCATAACCTTCATATGTATTGTAAACATAGTTTACATTTGCCCCTTCACCTGCAGCCTTTTTGATACCTCTGGCAATAGTATCATTTGGCATGTTATTAGCTTTTGCTTTTGCAATAACATCACGAAGTTTTGAGTTGTTTTCTGGATCTGGTCCGCCTTCTCTAACTGCAACTACGATAAGTCTACCAATCTGAGTAAAAATCTTACCCTTTGCAGCATCATTTTTTTCCTTCTTATGCTTAATGTTTGCAAATTTTGAATGTCCTGACATTTTTATATACTCCTTATTTCATTTTCTTACTCTTTTTCTTCTGTTGCCTTATCTTCTGTCTCTGGCAACTTCTTTATTTTAACGGAAGTTATCATATTGTCCTTCATTTCAAGCAGGCCAAAACTATATCCGCCATATTCAATATTTATTTCTTCTCCTGGCTGAGGAAGATGTCCTAGTTTAAATAACATAAAACCATTTACAGTTTCAATATCACCTTCTGGAAATTCTATATCATCAAGTAATTCCATAAGATCATTGAGTGACATCTGACCATCGACTATATAGCCCTGATCGGCAGCTTTTGTTATTTCTGTATCTGGTTTGTCGTGCTCATCCTGTATATCACCAACTATCTCTTCTAAGATATCTTCTAAGGTCACTATTCCATCTGTCTGTCCATACTCATCAACAATTATAGCAAGGTGCAGTTTTTGTCTCTGCATCTGTCTTAACAATTTTGATATATTGATAGTAGGATGAACAAATAAGGTCTGATCTACAAGTGTCTCAAGAGTCTTTGTATTATCCTTAAGATAAGCCGCTACAAGATCTTTTAAATGAGCCACTCCTATTATATTGTCTATATCCTCGTCATACACCGGATATCTTGAGAAATTGCTTTCCAAGGCACAGGGCAATGCATCAAGGATTTTCATATTTTTATCAAGGGCAAAGATTTTATTTCTGCTGGTCATTATATCTCTTGCATACTTATCATCAAAATCAAGTATATTTGAGATCATCTCAGCTTCATTTTCATGAATATAGCCTTTATCATAGCCTTCTTCAACTATTGAAAGTATTTCCTCTTCTACCTTTTCTTCTTCTTTTTTCTTAAACATAATTTTACTTTAAGTATGATACTTCTTTTACTTCTTTTCCTTCTTTAAAATACACTCTAGGTACTCGTCTTGAAAGATTGCAGACAAGCTCATAATTAAAACTTGCTGCCGGTGCCGCAACTTCTTCTACTGAAACCGTTGCATCCCCATCTGATCCAATGAGTATTACTTCATCTCTAAGTGATGCTTCAGGTATGTTTGAAACATCCACCATAAACTGATCCATACATACTCTTCCTAAGATAGGAGCATATTTTCCATGTATTATAACTCTTCCTACACCCGACTGAGCTCTTGGGTAGCCGTCTGCATAACCTGCTGAAACTGTAGCTACTCTTATCTCTTTATCAGTTTTATAGGTCCAGCCGTAGCTTATACCACGTCCTGCTGGAAGAGTTTTTATATGTGTAATTCTGCTCTTAAGTTTTAAGGCCGGATAAAGTTTTATATCTTTAGTCACTTCCTCCGACGGATACAGTCCATATATTACTATGCCAAGCCTCATCATGTCAAACCCGGCAGAATGAATTTCCATCGAACCCGCGCTGTTATCCATATGTTTAATATTAAATTTAAAACCAGCCTTTTCAAGTTCTTTTATAAACCATGTAAAATTCTTATACTGAAGTTCAGCAGCCGATTTATCAAACTCATCTGCTTTTGCATAATGGGTAAATATTCCTTCGACATAAAGTCCCTTCATATCCAGCAGTTTCACGGCTTCGCCTACGCCTTCATCTGTACACTGAAATCCAATACGACTCATTCCTGAATCTGCCTTAATATGGACTCTGGCTTTTTTATTCATTGATATTGCTAAATCTGATAATTCCTTGCAGGCATCGCTATTAAATACTGCCATTGTGATATCATATTCTATCGCATCCTTAAAATCGTCCTTATCTGTATATCCCAATATAAGGATTGGCTTTGTGATCCCTGCTTTTCTAAGCTCGATAGCTTCATCTATACCTGCAACGCCAAAATAATCACAAAGATCACTCATCTCCTCAGCTATCTCTATAGCTCCATGGCCATAAGCATCAGCTTTTATAACAAGAAGAGTTTTCTTGCCAGGATCATTTAACTCCTGAATTGTTATAATATTTTTTCTTATTCTGTCAAGGTCAATGTCAGCTTCTATTCTTTTGAAATGACTCATGTTTTATCGTCCTTCACTCAAATATTTGTAAAGAAAGTCAAAACCCAATTTTTATCGGACTGACTTTATCATATACAAGTAGAAATGGCTCTTCCCATATAGTCTGCTATATCTCTTGCCATCAGGCTATGCTCGCCTAATTCTTTAGTGACAAGGTCACCTGCTCTTCCATGAAGATATACGCCTAATCTTGCTGCAGTAACACTTTCTGCTCCCGCTGCGATAAGGGCAGCTATCACTCCAGTGAGAACATCTCCTGAACCACCTGTGGACATACCCGAATTCCCGCTTGTATTAACATATATTTTTTCTTCATTATCATTTGCGACAAATGTACGTGCATCCTTTAGCACTAATGTTATATGATAATCCTTTGCGGCATTTATTGCAACTTTACTACGATTATTTTTTATATATTCTATTATTTCTTTTAAATCTTTATCCTTGTCTTTTAAGAGCCTTGCCATCTCAAGCATATGAGGAGTTGCTATAACACTTATATCCTTTTTATAAAGATCATTAAAAACTTCTTTTTTTGAAGCTAATATGTTTATTGCATCTGCATCTATTATAAGCTTAGTATCTGATTTTATCTTTTCAGTAACTAAGTCTACGATTTTTTTTGCATTTTCATCTGTCGCAAGCCCTGGTCCAAGTACCAGTACTTCTGCCCAGCTAAGACTTTTTTCTATCTCGCTTCTTAAGGCTTCGTTTACATCTTTATAACAATAAAGTAAAGCTTCAGGAAGCATCTCCTGGATCATCTTTCGATTATTTTCATGTGTTATTATCTTTACCAGACCAGCACCTGTCCTGTAAGCTGCCAGTGCTGAAAGATAGGCTGCGCCGCTGATATTTTCTGAGCCTGCAATAATAAGCACTCTTCCATAACTGCCCTTATTAGAATCATTTTTTCTGGCAGGAAGAAGATTCCTTATCTCCCGAGCTTCATAGCCAAAATGTTTTATCTCTTTTTCTTTATCCCTGTAAAATCCAATATCTGCCACTATTGTCTGTCCAGACATCGAGTTTCCCGGTTCAAATAAGCTTCCTATTTTTCTATAACCAAAGCTTATTGTTTTATCTGCCTTTATAGCTTCCCCCAGGATCTTCCCCGTATCTGCAGAGACTCCACTTGGAATATCCACTGAGATGACACTTTTACCAGAAGCATTTATCGTATTTATAGCCTTAAGTTGAGGTCCTGTAACCGGACGTGAAAGTCCTATCCCAAAGATTCCATCTATTATAAGATGATAGTCATTTATTATCTTATCCAAATTAACCTGGTCTAGTTTTTCTGCCTTCTTTATTTTCTCTATTTCATCTTCTGTTTTAACCAGCTTTTTTGTTTTCTCTATTTCATCCTCTGCTTTAAGCAGTTTCTTTGTTTTCTCTATTTTCTCATCATTATCATCATCGAAAACAGGATAAAAAATGTTAACTCCAGCCTTTTTAGCTAGTTCTAGCTGTTTTATAAATGCTTCACTTTTCTTAGATATCCCATTTATATAAAAAGCATCTACATTATAGCCTTTTAACTTTAAGATTCTTGATGCTGCAAGTCCATCTCCACCGTTATTTCCGGCTTCCACAACTGCAAGTACTTTTTTATTCTTATCAAAGCCTAGCATCTTTTCAGTTTCATTTGTTACTGCTAATGCAGCTCTTTCCATTAAAACAAGCTGCGGAATACCTATTTCTTCTATTGTATACTTATCTATATTTCCTGCTTCTAAAGCTGTTGGATAATAAACCATATCGCGCCTTCTTTATTATTAAATTTAATCTTTTGTTTACTATATCTACCTCGTATAGCTGTTCTTAAATAACTCAACCAAATGCTTGCCTGCTTATCCCGATAGTGCTACTTAAAGAGCCTCAGAGTAGCTAGACCCAAAGCACCTTATATAGGCTTCTTGTTAGCATATTTAATTATACATTTATGCTTCCTCTCCTTCCACAAATTTTTCAATAAATTTGTTGCACTAAAGCGCGAAAGCATATAAAATATGGTCTATATGTTTTTTGATGAAATTTTTATCCCTTGGAGGTCATTATGAAGAAATATTTTCAGGAAGAACTTGAGACCATGCCTGTTGAAAAGATTAAAGAGCTTCAGAAAGAAAAGCTTTTAAAGCAGGTTAAATATGTTTATGAAAACAACAGCTATTACAAAAAATTAATGGATAAAAAAGGCGTTAGTCCTGATGATATTAAAGAATTAGAGGATATCTCAAAGCTTCCATTTCTTTCAAAAGCAGATTTAAGAGAAGCTTATCCATATGGTCTTCTTTCTGCTCCTCTTAAGGATTGTGTAAGAATACATTCAACAAGTGGAACAACAGGCCGCCGCGTGGTAGCATTTTATACCCAGCACGATATTGATCTTTGGGAAGAATGCTGCGCAAGAGCAATCGTTGCTGCCGGAGGAAATGAAGAAGATGTTGTCCAGGTTGCTTATGGCTACGGTCTTTTCACAGGAGGAGCAGGAATCCACGGTGGTTCTCATAAGGTTGGCTGCCTTACTCTTCCAATGTCTTCAGGAAGTACAGAAAGACAGATTCAGTTCATGAGAGATCTTAATGCTACAATCCTTGCATGTACTCCTTCCTATGCCGCATATATTGGTGAAAAACTCCACGATATGGGATTTACACCTGACGATATAAGACTTAAAGCCGGAATATTCGGTGCTGAACCATGGACAGAAGAAATGCGTCAGAATATAGAAAGAAACTTAGGCATCAAGGCCTATGATATTTACGGTCTTACAGAGATCTCTGGACCTGGCGTAGCTTTTGAATGTGAATGTCAGACAGGAATGCATATAAACGAGGATCATTTCTATGCAGAGATAATCGATCCTGACACAGGAGAAGTTCTTCCAGAAGGCAGCGTTGGTGAACTTGTATTTACTTCTCTTGATAAGGAAGCATTCCCACTTATCAGATACAGAACTCGTGACCTTACAGTTCTTCGTCATGAAAAATGTGCCTGCGGCCGTACTCACATCAAGATGGCTAAGCCTATGGGCCGTTCAGACGATATGCTTATCATCCGTGGCGTAAATGTATTCCCTTCACAGATTGAAACTGTTCTTCTAAAGGAAGGTTATACACCAAACTATCAGATAATGGTCGATCGTATCGACAACGAAGATACATTTGATATTAATGTTGAACTTTCAGATGAGATGTTTGTTAAGATTCACTCTAACGGCGGTGATGATACAGATGAAAAGAAAAATCTTACAGCTGCATTTAAGACAATGCTTGGCATAAGACCAAAGGTTCATCTTCTTGCCCCTAAGTCTATCACAAGATCAGAGGGTAAAGCTGTAAGAGTAATCGATAAGAGAAAGCTTCACGATTAATAATTTTAGACAATCGATATGAGAAAACTTCACGATTAATAATGTTAAACAAGCGATAAGCTCTGTATTTATATATCTTCTATGATAGCTTTATTCAGATTAAGCAATATATCAATAATTTAAAAGCAAGCAAAAAAATAAGCTCTTACTTACCAGCCTTATTTAAAGGCCACGGTAAAGTAAGAGCTTTTTTATTTTTTATCAGGATCATTTAATGATCAGCTTACCATCTTCTACTTCAACCAGCATTGTATCTCCTGTCCTTAATGTATTACTAAGGATCTTTCTTGCTGCCAAAGTTTCTACACTCTTCTGAAGATATCTCTTTAATGGTCGTGCACCAAAGTTAGGATCATATCCATTATCGATTATAAACTGCTCTGCTTCCTTGTTAAGTTCTATCTTTATTTCACGAGAAGCAAGGCGCTTGTTTAAATCTTCCATAAGAAGTTTGATGATTCCTGCGATATTATCCTTTGATAATGGTCTGAACATTATTATCTCATCCAGTCTGTTAAGGAATTCCGGTCTGAAATGAGCCTTTAAAAGTCCCTGAACAGCTTCCTCTGCTTCAGGCTTTATCATATCTTTTTCTTCATCAATACCATCCAGCAAGAATTCTGAACCTAAGTTAGATGTCATTATGATTATAGTATTCTTAAAATCTACAAGATTACCCTTAGAATCTGTAATTCTTCCATCATCCAGGATCTGAAGCATGATATTAAATACATCCGGATGCGCCTTTTCTACTTCATCGAAAAGGACTACGCTGTATGGCATACGTCTTACTGCATCTGTCAGCTGGCCGCCCTCATCATATCCTACATATCCTGGAGGCGCTCCGATAAGTCTTGACACGCTGTATTTCTCCATATATTCAGACATATCGATACGGACCATATTATTTTCATTATCAAATAACGCCGCTGCAAGAGTTTTAGCCAGTTCTGTCTTACCAACACCAGTAGGTCCAAGGAATAAGAATGAACCGATTGGCTTTGATGGATCCTTGATACCTGCACGGGATCTTATTATGGCGTCGCTTACTAAAGCAACCGCATCATCCTGACCTATAACTCTCTTATGTAATTCATCTGCCAGATGAAGAGTCTTATTTCTCTCGGATTCACTAAGCTTTGAAACTGGAATTCCTGTCCACTTGGAAATGATACCTGCAATCTCATCTTCTGTTACTGTTTCTCTTAAAAGCTTTCTATCTGTATCAGACATAGATTTTTCTAAGTCTTCTAATTCTTTAGTCAGCTGTGGGAGTTTTCCATATTTAAGTTCTGCTGCCTTATTAAGATCATACTTTCTTTCTGAAATCTGAATCTCATCTTTTACAGCTTCTATTTCTTCTCTAAGCTTATGAACCTTATCAACTTCTGCCTTTTCATTTTCCCAGGTTGCCTTCATGGCATTAGCCTTATCTCTTAGTTCTGCTAATTCCTGTGTAAGATTCTTTAATCTTTCCTGTGAAAGGTGGTCAGTTTCATTTTTAAGGGCTGTATGCTCAATCTCAAGCTGCATCATCTTTCTTGATATCTCATCTAATTCTGCAGGCATGGAATTAAGCTCAGTCTTTATCATGGCACAGGCTTCATCTACTAAGTCAATGGCCTTATCAGGAAGGAAACGGTCTGTGATATATCTGTTTGAAAGTGTTGCCGCTGCTACAAGTGCATTATCCTGAATCTTAACACCATGGAATACTTCATATCTGTTCTTTATACCACGAAGGATTGAAACAGTATCCTCAACCGTAGGCTCATTTATAGTTACTGGCTGGAAACGTCTTTCAAGAGCCTTATCCTTTTCGATATATTTTCTATACTCATCTACAGTTGTAGCACCAATACAGTGAAGTTCTCCTCTTGCCAGCATTGGCTTTAACATATTTCCTGCATCCAGGGAACCTTCAGTTTTTCCGGCACCAACTATCGTATGGATCTCATCGATAAAAAGTATTACTTTTCCTTCAGACTTTCTAACTGCATCGAGAACGCCTTTCAGTCTTTCTTCAAATTCTCCTCTGTACTTTGCACCTGCTATAAGAGAGCCCATATCAAGGGAAAAGATTTCCTTATCTTTAAGTACATCCGGCACATCGCCCTTTACGATTCTCTGGGCAAGTCCTTCAATTACTGCTGTTTTACCAACACCTGGATCACCTATAAGAACAGGATTGTTCTTTGTCTTACGGGAAAGTATCCTTATGATATTTCTTATCTCTGTATCTCTTCCTATAACAGGGTCTAACTTCTGGGCTCTTGCACGTTCTACCAAATTCTCTCCAAATTTAGAAAGTGCATCGTAAGTTGCTTCCGGATTATCTGACTGAACTGACTGATTTCCTCTTACCTCTTTTAAGGCATTAAGGAATGAAGATTTTACGATATTATACTGTCTGAATAACTGCTTTATAACAGAATTACCTGTTTCAAAAAGGGCAAGGAAAATGTGTTCAACAGAAATGTAACTGTCCTTCATCTTCTTTGAAATATCTTCCGCCTTCATAAGAGTTCTTGATAATTCCTGGCTCATATAAATATCTTCAGATGAACCAGAAACTTTTGGCAGATCTTTTACAGCTTTCTCAGCTG
>CAMKMR010000064.1 GCA_946413945.1 uncultured Lachnospiraceae bacterium
AATGTCAATTGACGAAGCTGCAAAGATTGATGGAGCAACAAATTTAGATGTTTTCCTCCGTATAAATCTTCCACTTGCAAAGCCAATGATAGTTTATACTGCATTAACTTCATTCATATGGCCATGGAGTGATTTCATTCTTCCAAAGCTGCTCCTTAAAGAAAAAGATCTTTATACAGTAGCAGTTGGTCTTATGAGCCTTGATGAGACTGAGTTTGCAAGATTTGCAGCGGGTAGTGTATTCATTGCAGTTCCTATAGTTATACTTTATTTTGTCCTTTCAAGAAGTATGATAGATGGAATTGCAGCAGGTGCCGTAAAGGGCTGATCGTTATGCTACATAATTTAAACTAAATATAAACATTAAAAAGACCGGTCAGTTTTTTTTGCTGGCCGGTTTTTATTAAGTCTTTTTTTGCTATCATATGTTGGCTTGACGGTTAAAAACTAAAAATTTAAAATGTATCTATAAGGAAGCCGGAGGTTTTAGTTTTATGAATAATTTAGAGTTTAAAAATATCAATAAGTCATTAATGGAGTTTTTAGATAAGAGTCCGAACCATTTTTATGCTGTAAAGAATCTGTCTAAGATGCTTGATGATGCAGGGGCGATCAGATTAAGAGAAGCTGACAACTGGGACTTAGAAGAAGGAAAAAAATATTATGTTGTAAGAAATGGCTCTGCCATAATCGCATTTACTGTTCCTAAAAAAGACTTTAAGGGGTTTCAGATGATAGCAAGTCATTCTGATTCGCCTGTATTTAAGATCAAAGCTAATGCTGATATCAGTGTTGAAAATGAATATGTGAAGCTTAAT
Organism: uncultured Lachnospiraceae bacterium; assembly: GCA_946413945.1. GTDB lineage: Bacteria > Bacillota > Clostridia > Lachnospirales > Lachnospiraceae > Eubacterium_Q. The sequence continues at coordinate 819 of CAMKMR010000064.1, forward strand.
GTTGAAAAGTATGGTGGGATGATATTATCTCCTTGGCTGGACAGACCTCTCTCAGTAGCGGGACGTCTGGTTATTAAAACAGGTTCAGGTATTGAGTCAAGACTTATAAATATTGACAGGGATCTTCTTATTATCCCTAATCTTGCTATCCATATGAATCGCGATATAAATAATGGAATGAAATATAATGTTCAGACTGACCTTTTACCACTTTTCTCTCAGAATTTAAATGATGAAAAGGAAGATAAGAATGAGAAAAAAAATGAGAAAGGATCATTTCTTTCATTTATTGCAAAGGAAGCTGGCGTAGATAAGGAAGATATCCTGGATACAGATCTTTATCTTTATAACAGAATGAAGGCGACTTGTCTTGGGAAAGATAATGAGTTTATCGCCAGTGGAAGATTAGATGATCTTCAGTGTGCATATGCTTCAATGCTTGCTTTTGTTTCAGCAGATGCTAAGGAATCAGCAGCAGTTTGTGCAGTGCTTGATAATGAAGAAGTTGGAAGCAATTCAAAGCAGGGAGCAGACGGAACATTTTTACAGGAAGTTGTCGAGAGGATAGATGCAGCTTTTTCGAGTGACAGGATGAGCCTTTATAAGAAGCTTAAATCAAGTTTCCTTGTTTCAGCAGATAATGCTCATGCAGTACATCCAAATCATCCTGAAAAGGCAGATCCAACTAACAGACCATATATCAATAAGGGGATTGTGATAAAGTATGCTGCTAATCAGTCATATACAACAGATGCTATTTCTGCAGCAGTATTTAAGAGTATCTGCGAGAAAAATGATATTCCATATCAGACTTTTACAAACAGATCGGATATGCTGGGTGGATCTACTTTAGGGAATATCTGTCAGAGTCACATTTCTGTTAATTCTGTAGATATCGGATTACCACAGTTCTCGATGCATTCACCTTACGAGACAGCAGGAGCAAGAGATACAGCCTATCTTTATGAAGCAGCAAAGGCTGTGTTTAACTCATCTACAGTAAATGTAGATGATGACAGATATGATATTGTATGAGACATAGTTGTTTATATTAGGGGGTATAAACTATGGATGATGAAGAATTAGAAGTATCTGATGAGGATTTAGAGCAGTTATATGATGATAAGGGCTATAAGACTCTTAAGATGGTAAAGAAAGAGATAAGTAATCAGAGATCTAAGATAAATGTTGCATCGCTGTTTTTTATGGCAGCGGGAATCTTCCTTCTTAGAGTTTTTATATATCATGATAATCTTGTTGTCATGAATATCAATGCCATATCATCATTTACTGCACTGGCAATAGCAATCGCTATATATGCCAGGATCATAAATAAGGAAAAAGAATATCTTAAGAATAAGGATTATGATGAAGCAGCATTAAAATATCTTCATAAATTATCGGATAAGTATATCAAGAAAACTTTTAACACTTTAGGATTTATTTTTATTGTTATATTTGCCTTATTTATCAATAATATGTCCATGATACTTGGCGGCACTATAAAACTTAGGGAAATATGGATGGTAACAGCATCGGTTGTTGTAATCTCTGAAATTCCTGTTTATTTTCATATAGAAAATATTCTTTGTTCAAGACTTATCCAGTCAAGAATAAATATCCCGGATCATAAGAAAGTGGTTAAACATATAAAATATTACTGGGCTTTATCAGGTTTTTACTGGGTAGGCGGGATGGTCTCTATTGCCCTTTTTAAGAAAAAAGTTGATCATATAACAGGGGTATATATAGAACTTGCGCTTGTCTATATCTTACTTGTATTTATCTATAATGTTACACTCAGAAAAAAATTAACTTATAAGAATATAGTGATAAATTATCCAAAGATTGCCTTATATATGTCTCTTGCGATACTTACTGCTTTTGCTCAGTATATGCAAAGAGATACATGGTATACGCTTCCTTATATATCAACTACTCCTAGAGTAGAACATCCGCTGGATAAAATCGAATATGATGATGCGACAGGTGTTTATACTATCACAGCAAAAAATGATGAATTTAAGATACTTCAGCTTACAGATATTCATCTTGGCGGCAGCTTATATTCTTATAAAGAAGATATGCTGGCTTTAAAAACAGTTTATGCTGAGATAAATTATACAAAACCGGATCTTGTAGTAGTGACAGGAGACCTTACTTTCCCTGTGGGAGTAATGTCCATGTCATTTAATAATACGGCACCTGTAAGTCAGTTTGCCCAGTTTATGAGAAATATGGGAATTCCATGGGTATTTACTTACGGAAATCATGATACAGAAAGTCTTGCTACCGGATCAACTTCGGATCTGGACAGCCTTTATCGCTCGCTTTCATTTAAAACATCAGGAACTTTGCTTTATCCTTATAGCCAGCAGAAATTAACAGGCAGATCTAATCAGCTTATAGAACTTAGAAATGCTGATGGAAGTTTAAATCAGGCTATTTTTTTGATAGATTCAAATGCCTACACTGGTGATGGACTTAATGAATATGATTATATTCATGATGATCAAGTTGCTTGGTATGAGGAAAATATAAAAAGACTTGAGGAAGAGGAAAAAAAGAATATCTCTTCGTTGGTGTTTTTCCATATTCCTCTGCAGGAATATAAAACTGCTTATGAACTCTATTGTTCATCCAGCAGTGAGGTAAAATATTATTTTGGAGAAAATAATGAAAAAGTAAAAGGAAAGGTCAGCTGTTCTGATTATCCGAGTGGTCTTTTTGATAAGATGGTGGAACTTGGAAGCACTAAGGCGGCATTCTGCGGGCATGATCATTATAATAATATGTCGCTTGAATATAAGGGAATCAGACTTACTTACGGCATGAGTATTGACTATCTTGCTATGCCTGGAATTGAATATGATACTGCTCAAAGAGGAGGAACTCTTATAACTATTCATAAGGATTCAAGTTATGATATAGAGCAGGTACCGTATGAAAAAATTAAATAAATAAAAAACAAAAAAGAAAAAAGGTAAAAAAATAAAAGCAAAGAATAAAAAAAGAAGCATAATAGCCATAGTAACTTTAATAAAATATTAAGAAACAAGGCTTTCTACAGGTCTTTTCATTTGATATAATCGGTTAGTATTATAAATGGCTGAAAAAAATAATAAGGGATGATAAAAGCAAGGGAAGGATGATCAAGTGAAAAAGAAAAAATTATTTGCGGCTCTTATATGTTTAGTCTTATTTGCAGTTCTTATTGCAGCAGTAAAAAAAGTTGATGTTGCATCAATTGGTCCAGAGAATTCTAAAATCGGACTTTCTTCAATCAATAAGGCTTTTCATGATATGACAGGACTTAATATGACAATTTATAAAATTTCAGAAATATTTGGCTATCTAAGCCTTGCTACCGCCGGAGTTTTTGCACTGACAGGTTTTATACAGCTTATAAAGAGGAAGAGTCTGGCCCAGGTTGATAAAGAGATTTTTAGTCTTGCAGGCCTTTATGTGATAGTTATGGGGCTTTATGTAGCATTTAACAAGATAGTGATAAACTATAGACCTGAAATCTTACCTGATGAGGAAGAACTTGAAGCGTCATTTCCATCTTCACATACCATGCTGGGTATTGTTATCATGGGCTCTGCGATAATAGTATTAAAGAAATATATTGAGAATAATGCTTTAAGAAAGTGTGTTGCTCTTCTTTGCTGCATCATACTTGCAGGAACTGTTATTGGCAGACTTTTATCAGGAGCTCACTGGCTAACAGATATAATCGGTGGAATTCTTATCAGTGTAGCTTTACTTTCTATCTTTTCATTAGCATTAGCAAAATATAATGAAGTATAATATAAAGATTAGTTTAGAAATTGCGCATGGCTAACAAAAGCCCGGCGCAATTTTTTTTATGAACAATTTGTTTTTTAATTGAAATTAACTTAAAAAAAGTGTATAGTAAACGCCGGTGCCTTAAGGCATCATATTTTTTTTAATAATAGAAAGGCGAGGTTCTATATGTCGTTAGCAGCTATAAGTTCTATTATCGTTTTTCTGGTGATGTTCATTTTAGTAATATCTGAGAAAATCGAAAAACATCTTGTTACTCTTGCATGCGGTGGAGTAATGCTTATCGTTGTATTCGGTGCTATCATGAGAGATGGTGATGCCATTGCTGATACACTGAATTTTTACTCACTGGTCAATCCTAATTTCTGGATTGGTGAAGCGCCTGATACTTCAGGTATTGACTGGGCAACTATCATATTCCTCGGAGGAATGATGGTAATGGTTGAAGGTCTTAGTAAGGCAGGTTTCTTTAACTGGCTTTGTATGACTCTTGCAAAACTTGTTCATTATAAGAAAATGCCTCTTTTTATTACTTTCATGATCGTTGCAGCAGTGCTTTCAATGTTTATTGATAGTATCACAGTAATTCTTTTCCTTGCGGCAGTTACAGTTGAACTTGCAAAGCTGCTTGATTTTAATCCGGTACCAATGATCCTTTCAGAGATATTCTGTGCAAATCTTGGAGGATCCGCAACTATGTGTGGTGATCCACCAAATATCATCATCGGATCAAAACTTCATTATTCATTTATAGACTTTGTTAAAAATACAGGTTTGATAGCAGCTATCTGTCTTGTAGTGATCATTTTCTATTTCTATCTTGTATTTCGTAAAGAGTTCAGTACAGTAGGTAAGGAAATTGATCCAAGTAAGATGCCAAGTCCAAATGAAGCTATCACAAGTAAATTTTATTTCTTTGGTAATACTGTAATCTTTGCATGTGCGATAGTTATGTTGATAACACATGCCAATACTCATCTTTCAGTTGCTTTTATCGGTGCTTCAGTAGCGCTTGCAACATGTGTTTTTAATATCAAGCATATTAAAGAGATTCTTTCAAAAGTTGATTATAAGATCCTTCTTTTCTTTACCGGACTTTTTGTTGTAGTAGGTGGCCTTGAAAAGACAGGTATTCTTGAATCTATTGCTAACTTTATTGGTAAGGTGAGTGGTGGAGATCAAAAGATTATGATCGCCATTGTTATCTGGATCTCAGCAGTAGCTTCTGCTTTCGTTGATAACATTCCATTTGCGGCTACAATGGTGCCTATCATTAAGGGCCTTTCTGTTGGAAATCCTGCGCTTCAGGCGACTCTTGCATGGACTCTTTCTATCGGAACTGATATCGGTGGAGCTGCGACTCCAATTGGTGCTTCAGCTAATGTTGTTGGTACAGCTGTTGCCGGTAGAGCAGGTTATCCAATTAGTTGGGGAAAGTATTGTAAATCAGCAGTACCTGCGACTATAATAGTAGTATTAATGTCAATGTTGATCATTTACTTAAGATACTGTTAGGGGGTAAACAATGGATAAACAGGTTATCGTAACAATTGGACGTGAATATGGTTCTGCCGGACATGAGATCGGGGAAGAATTAGCAAAGCGTCTTAATATCAAGTTCTATGACAGAGCTATCATTGAAGATATTGCAAAAGAAACAGGACTTGATAAGGGGCTTATCGAAAAGTACGATGAGAAGAGCAGGGTACCATTTATCTCAAGAACTGTAAGAGGTTTTTCAAATTCTATTGAAGATGTTATCTTTGAGCTTCAGTGTCAGTTCATAAGAGAGAAAGCTGATAAGGGAGAATCATTTGTTCTTATTGGAAGAGCAGGAGATGGAGTATTAAGGGACAGACCATATCATATTCCTGTCTTTATCAGAGGCGATAAGGAAGAAAAGCTTGCCAGGATAATGGAGAAGTATTCTCTTGATAGAGAGGATGCGCTTGATAAGATGAAGCGTCATGATAAGACCCGTAAGGAGTATCATAATAGTAAATTTGATACTAAATGGGGAGATTCAAGAACTTATGATCTTTGCATTAACAGCTCTCCGGTTGGCCTTGAAAGTACGATAGATATTCTTGAGAAGTATGTACGTTCAAGAGTAGAAAAATTTGAGAATCAGTGATATATAGATTTATGTTAAGGAGTAGAAGAATTCGAGAATCAGCAATATATAGATCTATGTAAAAATACGTCTCAAGGCGAAGCTTATAAATTAGACTTAAGTTATATTTAAACGTGCCAGACATCCAGTGAAGGGTATTTTAGGATGTCTGGTACGTTTTTTTATTATGCCTTATATATCATGTATTGTTGCGGCTGTTATAAGAAACTGATAAAATATAAGACCGGTATGATTTAAAAAGTGGAGGTTTATATGTTATCGCGTTTATCTAATTACTCAGTCCCTATATTTACTGCGGTTGCGCTATTTCCAGTGATAGTTGGACTCGTAACGATTCCGTTTTTAATCTGGAATTATAGAAAATATAAGGGCTTATCCATAATGAGAGCCACGGTTATCTTTTCATTCATATTTTATATGATGTGTGCTTTTTTTCTGACACTCCTTCCATTACCGACAATTGAAGAGGTTTTGCAGAGGGAGCCGGTGGCATTTAATCATCATTTATTTAATAATATCATTTCGGCTATGAAGAATGCCGGCTTTTCTTTAGATAAAAGCAGCTGGTTTGTGGAAGAAAACTGGCTTAGTCTCCTTAAGTCTGCAATGTTATTTCAGATCATTGCAAATATTGTAATGCAAATGCCGCTGGGCTTTTATCTTAGATATTATTTCAGGGTATCCGCAAAGAAGGCTTTGGGCATCGGCTTTTTGGTAAGTCTCTTTTTTGAAATGACACAGCTTTCCGGAGTCTGGGGCATCTATCCTTACGCATTCCGCTGCCCGGATATAGACGACCTTATGAATAATACTTTGGGGTGCATGATAGGATTCTGGCTGGCTCCGATCCTTATGCATTTCTTACCTTCTGTTGAAAAAATGGATGAAGCAGCAAGGAACAGAGGAAGGAAGATGGAAATGTTCCGCGCCTTTTCAGCTTTTTCAGTGGACTGGATCGTATGCGTATTTGTAAATCTTTTTATTAATTATGCTTTTTCACATTGGTTAAAGGACTTTAAATACTCTGATACCCTGTTAGTGGAGTTTGTAAAAATATGCTTATATGCTTTTTATTTCCTTATACTTCCAAAAATCTGGAAAAAGCAGACTATAGGAAATGCTTTAGTAAATGTTAAGATTGTAAGCAATGATAAGGAAAATCCCAAAGTCAGTGTAAAGGCTCTTATTAAACGATTTACTTTACAGTATTTTGCTGAACCAATGCTTTTAGTTATATCAATTATTTTAATCGTAAGTACTGCAAATGCTTATACCAGGGAAGGTTTTAGCAATTTTGACAGATCGCTTTTTACAGCTGCAAGTTTGATATATTTTCCTGTTTTGTTTGCAATACTGATAAACAGCATTGCAAAACGTGGAGGCTTACCTCATAACGCCTGGACCAATACTCATTTAGAAGTAGATGGCAGCGATAATACTTGATGAATTGCCGCCGCACACTCGACAGTCGTGGGAGGCTTCACTAGGATTAAAACATTTAATATTAATAAAGGCAGGTAAAGATAATTAAATGATCAGTAGTAAATGGATATAAAGTAATTCCAATTTATCATCCAAGTCCTATTTCACCAATGAGTTATAAAGGCAATATAGAAATATTTAAAAAAATAAAAATATAAAGGAGTTGATCCAAATGAATGAAAATAAAACTAATATTAATTGGTTGGCTTGTATTTATGGCGACTATCACTTAAACCTTTATAAAATGGGAGTTTTTAAGAAT
>CAMKMR010000065.1 GCA_946413945.1 uncultured Lachnospiraceae bacterium
ACCTTCCGCAACGCAAAATACCAGATACTTTACGATTTTCCCTACTATATCTATCTTCTGACCTATAAGTTGAAGAATGCCTGGCATTATCCAGAAAGCTACAATTAGGCATATAAATGGTGCTATTGTCGAGCAATGGATACTTGAAAGCATTAATCCGGCTGCTCCAATAACAAAACCATAAAGCATATAAGCAAGTACTTCTTTTCCAACTAAAACTGATAAAGAAGAAACCGTCCAGCTTTCTTTTGCAACAACAATAGTAAAGGCATATAAAAGTCCTCCAATAAGTCCTATCAGCATATCTGTCATAATGACCGCTATTATTTTTGATAAGAATATGCGGCTTCTAGAACTTCTGGATGTAAAAACAAATGTTGCTGTTTTTAGATCAAATTCTTCGCCTAATGATTTTGCTGCTGAAAACATTAAGACAATACATGCAAAATTCCCATAGAACGCAATAACATTGCTGGCTCTGAAACTATCTTTAAAACGTACCACCCCATAAACCATTCCTGCTCCCATTAAAAGGATTAACATAAGCCCGACTATAAAGCCCTTTTTTTTGATGATCTTTTTAAATTCAAGCACTGAAATCCCTATCATACTTTTCATTTACTTATTTCTCCTCTTTTTTATTATTTTGATTATTTATTTTTTTACTTTTTTTATTATAATCATTTTACCTGTCAGTGAATTTTCCTTGCCTAAACGCTTAATATTTCGACATTTATGCAAAAAAAAATAAGCCGCAGCATCTGCCGCGGCTTATTTTTACTTTATGAGTGGCTAAGTTATGTCAGCCCATGGATTAATTTAATTAAATTTAGCGATCACTTCTTCATTTGCTTTTACAGCGTCTTCTCTCATCTTAACTCTTTCTTTAAGAAGTGCCTCTTTAAGTTCATCATGCTTTATTGCCATGATCTCTAATGCAAGCCATGCTGCATTCTTGCTTCCATTGATAGCAACTGTTGCTACTGGAATGCCTGATGGCATCTGAACTATAGAATAAAGAGCATCTGTACCATCAAGAACAGATCCTGAAAGTGGAACTCCGATTACCGGAAGTACTGTCTGACTTGCCACAACTCCAGGGAGGGCTGCTGCCATACCTGCAGCTGCAATGACTACTTCGGTACCATTTGAATTTACTTCTTCCATAAATTCTGAAAGCTCGTTATGGGCTCTATGGGCTGAGAGACATCTTACTGCTACTTCTACGTTGTATTTTTTTAAAATCTCTACTGCTGCTTCAACTTTAGAAAGATCACTAAGTGATCCCATGATAACTGCTACTTTCATGTTTTCCACCTTTCATTTTATATATACTTTATTCTTCTATTCCAAGCAGGATATTTTCTGCTTTTTTATACTTTATCAACCTTTTTTCATCTTTTTTGGTAATAACATTTAATCTTGTCTTATCCTGATTATGTTTAAGATCAGCCAGTTTAACTGTCCTTGCTATCGGATTATCTTTAAGATTTCTTACGTAATCTAAATATGGTACATCAGAACTATGAGTAAGAAGCTTCACAGCTTCAAGCTGTTCTTTTGTAAAACCTTCTTTGCTCAATTCTTCATAAGTAACATCTGTATCTTCTAATACATCATGAAGAATGGCAACAACACAAGTATCTTCTGTGGTCATCTGATCTGCCAGATGCATTGGATGAAAGATATATGGGATTCCCGATTTATCTATTTGTCCTTCGTGTGCTTTATAAGCAATATTTACGGCCTTCTTAGTTAGTTCAGTGTATACCATATTATGCCTCCGATATTTAACTTATCTTTCTTCTCTGAAATAAGCAAGTCCAAGACTCTGTGGTGGCTGATTTTCCTTTTTCTTACGGAAACTTACTACTATAAGAACTATGATAGTAACAACGTAAGGAAGCATCTGTATAAGGTCTGTTGCATAACTTGCAACTTTGATTCCAAGGAAATCAGGAAGGAACTGATATAACCAGTAAAGAGTACCAAATATATAAGCTCCTACAATAGCCATAAGAGGTTTCCATGTTGCAAAGATTACAAGAGCTACTGCCAGCCATCCAAGAGCTTCTATCTGTCCTGTTGTCGCCCAGATACCCTGGTTGTAATCAAGAACATAGTAAAGTCCGCCCAGACCTGAAATTGCTGTACCAACGATAGTAGCAAGGTATTTATACTTTGTTACACTGATACCTGCAGCATCAGCTGTCGCTGGGTTTTCACCAACTGCTCTTAAATTAAGTCCTGTTTTTGTATTATACAAAAATCTCTGAAGTAAGATTGCGATTATTATCGCTGCATAAGCCATGAAACCATATGAGAATAAGCATTTACCTATTCCACCAATTTTACCTAAAACTGGAAGCTTATGAGAAAAAACACTATATGCAAATGGTGCTGCTGTATAAGTTTCACCGTTAAGTATCTGTACGCCAAAGAAATTGGCAACTCCCATACCAAATGTTGTGAGCGCAAGACCTGTTACATTCTGGTTGGCACGAAGTGTTATAGTAAGGAAGCTATAGATAAGACCTCCCAACATTGAAAGAAGTATACTTACAGAAACTGCTATAAGTATCACCACCACTTCATTGGGATTTGCAACTGACTTCTCATAATAATAAGCACTTGCAAAACCACCAAAACCACCAAGATACATGATCCCAGGAACACCTAAGTTAAGGTTACCTGACTTCTGTGTGAGGATTTCGCCCATAGCTCCATACATGATAATAGTGCCAAATGATATAGATCTGATTATCCATGTTATTAATGTACTCATTCTAAGCTAGTCCTCCTTTCTCTTATTTCTGAATATAAGTTTATAATTAACAAAGAATTCGCATCCAAGTATAAAGAAAAGAATAATACCAGTGATTATATCTGCTGCGAAATCATTAAGCTGATATGCTGAAGCGATTTCATTTGCCCCCTTCTTAAGGAATATAAGAAGGAATGAAATAAGCACCATTGTAAAAGTATTGAATTTAGCAAGCCATGCAACAATGATAGCTGTAAATCCATTTCCACTGGCTGTATTTGCTGAAATTGTCTGATCTGTTCCTGCTACCTGAAGACAACCTGCAAGTCCGCAGATTGCTCCTGATATGATCATTGTTCTGATCATGACCTTGCGAACACTGATACCTGCATATCTTGCTGTATTTTCAGATTCCCCAACTACTGTGATCTCATATCCCTGCTTTGTTCTCTTTAAGTAATAGTACATAGCAATTGTAAGCACTATCGCTACAAAGATGTTGATCATATATCTCTGGCCAAATACCTTAGGGAACCAGCCTTCATGTGTACTCATATTAAGTTTACCAAGAGACGAAGCTTTACCTCTCATGATATTAACTGCACAAAGAGTTATCTGTGTAGCTACATAGTTCATCATAAGAGTAAAGAGGGTTTCATTTGTATTCCACTTAGACTTGAAATATGCTGGAATAAAGCCCCAGATAGCACCTGCTAAAATACTTGAAACGATCATTACGATAAAGAGCAGTACTGGTGGGAGTTTTGGTCCAAGTCCTACCATAATTATGGCAGTAACCACACCACCAACTAAAACCTGTCCCTCGGCACCGATATTCCAGAACTTCATCTTAAATGCTGGTGCAAGTGCGATACCTATAATAAGAAGGGCTGAAAGATCTCTGATCGCCCATAAAAATCTTAAACTGCTTCCAAATGTTCCGCCGAACATTACGCCATATACTGACAAAGGATTAAGTCCTGTTACAAAATAAATGAATAAAGCATCCACTACAAGTGCCAGTAAAATTGCTATTACTCTTACTAAGATATTTCTTTTAAGACCAGCAGCATCTCTTTTAACTATATGAACAAATGGTTCCTTAACCTTTTTTTGTGGGTCAGTAACATTTGTAGCTGCTCCTGTATTTTCTGTATTTTCTTTAGTATCCTTAAGATCACTCATGATTCTTAGAAGCCTCCTTTGTCTTAAGATTTGTCATAAGAAGACCTACTTCTTCCTTTGTGGTCTTTCTTGCATCAAGAATACCATTGTTATGACCATCACAAAGAACAAGGACCCTGTCACAAAGAGCAAGCATAACGTCAAGATCTTCACCAACGTAAATAACTGCAACTCCCTGTTTTTTCTGCTTATTAAGCAGATTATAAATAGTATATGAAGTATTGATATCAAGACCTCGTACTGCATATGCTGTCATAAGTACAATAGGATTATCAGCTATTTCTCTGCCAACAAGAACTTTCTGTACATTACCACCTGAAAGCCTTGATACAGGTGTAGAAATATCAGGAGTAACAACTCCTAATTCTTCTTTGATCTTTTCAGCCAGTTCCTTAGGTTTCCTTGTATTAAGGATAGGTGAATGTCCCTTGTTATATGACTTAAGCAGCATATTGCCAGTCATACCCATAGAACCTACAAGTCCCATACCTATACGGTCTTCCGGAACGAAAGAAAGATGAATACCGGCTTCTCTTATATCTCTAGGAGAAAGGCCTATAAGTTCTTTAGGATCTGTCTCGTCTTCCGGATAATAATTTATTGATGAATTAGCTTTTGTCTTTTGAAGACCAGCTATAGATTCAAGGAGTTCTTTCTGACCATTTCCTGAAATACCTGCAATACCCAGGATCTCTCCACCTAATACATCGAAAGAAATATCATGAAGAACTTCTTTTCCCTCATTTCCTTCAACTGTAAGATGTCTTATCTCAAGTCTCTTTACAATATTTTCCATGATTGGATCATCTCTTTCGATATTAAGAACTACCTTCTTACCAACCATTAATTCAGTTAATTTTTCTTCTGTTGCATCACTTGTAGCAATATCACCAGCATATTCGCCCTTACGAAGGATAGCTACTCTGTCTGAAATTTCAAGAACTTCATTAAGCTTATGTGTAATGATAACAATGGCTTTTCCATCATTTTTCATGTTACGCATAACATCAAAGAGCTTTTCCGTCTCCTGAGGAGTAAGAACTGCTGTTGGCTCATCAAGTACAAGGATATCTGCTCCTCTATACAAAACCTTGATTATCTCTAAAGTCTGCTTCTGAGATACACTCATGTTATAGACTTTCTGGTCCAGATCAAGCTCAAAGTTATATCTGTCGCAGATTTCCTTTGCTTTTTTCTTAACTTTCTTTATATTAAATTTGCCTTTTTCCTCAAGACCAAGAGCAATATTCTCCGCAGCTGTAAAGACATCTACCAGTTTAAAATGCTGGTGGATCATACCAATATGATACTTAAATGCGTCTCTTGGTGATCTTATTTCTGCTCTTACCCCGTCAACATAAATGCTTCCTGAATCCGGAAAATAGATACCGGCAAGCATGTTCATAAGCGTAGTCTTACCACTACCATTTTCACCCAGCAATGCAAGGATTTCTCCTCTCTTTACATCAAGAGTAACATCCTTGTTTGCTGCCACGCTGCCGAAAGTCTTTGTGACTTTGTCAAATCTAATGGCACTTTCCATAGAAAATTTACCTACCTATAATATTAATTGATTTTTTCTCAGTATTTTATTTTAACAGTAAACCATCTATGACACAAGGAAAGAAGTGTGAAAAATCCCGCTAAATTCAACTAAAAAAAATCCCCACAGACTACTTATCTGTGGGGATTTTTACTAAAGATTTATTCAATATTACTGAACAGCTTCTGCATCTTCTGTAATTCCATCTATACGGAGTGAGAAGTATGGAGCTGAACGAAGTGTTGACTCTGAGAAGTATCCATCTACGATTGCTTCCTTTGTTTCACCCTGATAGATTACCTTAGGCTGATCACCTGAATAATCCATGAATGAAAGATCAATTGGAGCTGTAGCTACTGCAGAACCGGCAACTGTAAATGTTGTTGCATCAAATACATGAAGGGTTCCATCTCTTAAAGCAGCTTCAACTTCAGCTACCTTATCAGCTGTTCCTTCTGCACAAGCCTCACCAAGCTCTGTGATTCCAACTGCGTTTGAAGAATAACCTTCAGCCCAGTCAGTTGCAACATCAGCGCCATCAATCATCTGCTTGAAAGCATATTCATAATATACTTCCCAGTTATTTGTAGCTGATGTAAGAGCTGCCTTTGGAGCTGTAGCAAGCATGTCTACATTGTATCCTACTGAATAGCAGATCTTTCCACTATCCTGAAGCTTCTGAACTGCTGCAGGAGCACCTGTTGAGTCAGCATGCTGTCCGATAACAACGCAACCATTAGCGATAAGACCTTCTGCTGCTGCGCCTTCCTTATCAATATCGAACCATGAATTTGTGTACTTAACTTCCATAACTACTGTTGGGAATACACTCTTTATACCAAGATAGAAAGCTGTATAACCAGAAACAACTTCAGCATATGGGAATGCGCCTACATAACCAATCTTAACATTACCATTTGCATCGAAGCTTTCAGGCTGTGTCTCTTTTGTGAGTGTACCATTCTCTGTTAATTCCTTTAACTTAAGACCAGCAACAACACCTGAAACATAACGTGATTCATAAATATTTGTGAATGCGTTCTTTAAGTTTGAGAGACCAGAAACTGCGGCGAAATCACCTGTCATAGCAACAAATGTTACCTCAGGATATTCTTCTGCTACAGCTGCCATAAATGTCTGATGACCATAACTGTTAGAAATTACGATCTTGCATCCCTGAGCAACAAGGTCCTGAGCTGCATCTGAACATTCTGAGCTTTCTGGTACCTTATATTTCCAGATGATATTTGATGATGGGATACCAAGCTTTTCAGCTGCTGCATTGATTCCATCGATATGAGCCTTTGTGTATCCTTCTGTTTCATCACCTACAAGAATAACGCCAACCTTAAGGCTGCTACTTGCTGATGCATTTGTTGATGTGCCCTTATTATCAGCACCTGTCTTCTTATCTCCGCCACATGCTACAAGTGAAAGAGTAAGACAAAGTGTAATTAAAAGGCAGAAAAGTTTCTTTGCTTTCTTCATTTCGTCCTCCTGAAATAAATGTTTTTTTCTACATGGGTGATTATAATCTGTAGTAATTGAAAAGGCAATATGGATTTTAAATAAAAAATGGCTTAAAATAAGAAAAAATAAATGCATTTTTATTATTATCCTAGAAAGGTATGAATATGGAAGTTAAAATCTGCGGAATAAAAACTATTGATGAGGCTGTTTCTATCAGTAAAGAAAAGCCTGACTATATAGGTATCGTTCTATTTTTCCCTAAGAGTAAACGTAATATCAGCATAAATGAAGCAAAAGAATTATTTCCTTTTATAGATCCTTCTATAAAAAAAGTAGCCGTTACTGTATCTCCAGATTTAGATCAGATACGACAGATTGAAGAAGCCGGATTTGATATACTCCAAATTCACGGTGAGTTTGATACTTGTCTGTTTTCCAAGATAAAACTTCCTGTTATAAAAGCCTTTAATGAAGGGAATCTTGAAAGTCTTGATCTTTATATAGACATTGAATCTGTATATGCTTTCCTTTTTGATGCTGCATGTCCTGGAAGTGGGAAGACCTTTGACTACAACAGCTTACCCGACCTTTCTTCTTTATCAAAAAAGATCATGCTTTCAGGAGGACTTAATCCTTCTAATGTATCTCTTGCAATAAAATCTGTCCATCCTGACATTGTTGATGTAAGTTCAGGAGTTGAAAATGCAGATGGAAATGGAAAAGATCTTAAAAAAGTGCATGATTTTATAGCTAATGCAAGAGCAACTATAGTATAACAATACCCTCCTTTACATATTATATGACCTGACTTCCAAAAGTTATATTATTGGTAAGTTTTCCTCATATATATGTTTAAAAGGAGGGCATTTTTATTTTTCTTTCTTACTGTTCTCTAAATATGATCTCGCCTGTTTCGTCATTCATTGACTCAACTATAGCAAGCGATTCAAGATGGATTCCTTTATCACGAAGTACCTTTCCTCCGGTCTGGAAACCTTTTTCTATTGCGATTCCAACTCCTACAAGAGTTGCTCCTGATTCAACAATAAGATCTGAAAGTCCATCAACTGCGCATCCATTTGCAAGGAAATCATCTATTATAAGAACTCTGTCTTCAGGACTAAGATATTTTTTAGATACCATGATGTCATATACTTTTTTCTTTGTGAAAGATGTAACCTTTGATGAATATACATCTCCATCAATATTCAGGCTCTGTGTCTTTTTTGCAAATACAACCGGCACATCAAACTCTTCTGCAACTACACAGGCAATTCCAATACCTGATGCTTCAATAGTAAGGATTTTATTAACTCCTGCATCTTTAAACAGTCTCTTCCACTCTTTTCCCATTTCACGGAAAAGTTTTACATCCATCTGATGATTAAGGAAACTGTCTACCTTTAATATATTACCTGCTTTTACAATGCCGTCTTTTCTGATTCTGTCCTCTAAAAGTTTCATCTAT
>CAMKMR010000066.1 GCA_946413945.1 uncultured Lachnospiraceae bacterium
GAATACAGCTCCTGTTTTTGATGAAGATATGACTAATGCTGAATAAAGGACCATCGGAATAAGCATGATAATATCAGGCCATCTTTTTAACTTATAGAAAGCATGACTCGCTTCCTTGGTATAACTAAAAAGAGCCCAGCTTCTTATAGCAAATCCTAGGAAATATATATAATTGGCCGCATAAACCGTAGATAACGGAACAAGATCATATATAGCTATAAGTTCACATGCGACAATATCAAAAAGTATCATCGCAAAATTAGCAAACATGACACAGATAAATATTTTTGACTGCCTTATAGGCATATTTTTTCTTGAGCAGTAATGTACGATAAGAATGAACTGAATTAAAATTGCAGCTATCTCCAAATCGTAATTGTAATCCGATTCCCAATTAAACATACTGACACCCCTCTAAGACACATAACACCATAACACACCTATATTATAACATACTAATATGTTTATTTTAAAGGTTTCTAAGCTTATTATGAACCCTAGTGAGTGCATTGTTCACAGATTTTTCAGAACGACCGATTTCTTTAGCAATATCTGAATATGATTTACCTTCAAGATATAAACTGACAACTTTCTTTTCAAGAGAACTTAACTTTTCATTGATAGCACTAAACATTTCCTCATACTTTTCCTGTCTGAGTATCATCTGTTCAGGATTAACCTGATTCATGTCCCCGATTGCATCAGAAAGAAGCATCTCTTCATCCTCGCTTCTGCTTGAATAAAGAGATACATAAGTATTTAAAGGAATATGCTTTTTTCTCTGGTAAGCTGTAATAGCGCTTTTTATCTGATTTCTGATACAGTGGGTAGCAAAGGTTCCAAATTCAGCATTTGCAGAAATATCATATTCTCTGATAGCCTTAAAAAGTCCTATCATAGCTTCCTGTGTCAGATCATCAGTATCAGCCCCTACAAGGAAGAGAAATCTTACTTCTTTTTTTACCAGGGGATTATATTTTTTAAGGAGATATTCCTCCCCGTCTTTATCGCCATTTCTAATAAGTTTAATAATTTCATCATCTGAAAGTTTCGAATAATCCCCCATATTAAAACCCCGTTTTTATCTTCTCAATTTATGCTCTTATTACTTCGACTTATATTTTACTTCGTCTCAGCTTATATTTCGCCTCGCCTCGACTTATTTCACACATTGCCTCAGCTAATTATTTATCTACGCTGTCTTACTACCTCATAAGCAAGAACTCCCGCTGCAACAGAAGCATTAAGGGAATTGATCTCGCCAGCCATAGGAACTGAAACAACAAAATCACATTTTTCCTTAACAAGACGTGAAACACCATCTCCCTCATTACCAATGACAATACCGATAGGCCCTTTAAGATTAGCATCATACATAGTCTGACCGTCCATATCAGCGCAGGCAAACCAGACGCCTCTGTCTTTTAATTCCTCGATAGTCTTAGCAATATTTGTGACCTTTACTACAGGTGTATAATTAATAGCCCCTGCCGAAGCTTTTACAACTGTTGCTGTTATGCCTGTAGCTCTATGCTTAGGGATGATAACACCATCAGCTCCACAGATATTAGCAGTTCTTATGATTGCCCCAAGATTATGTGGATCCTCTATCTCATCCAGAATAAAGATAAATGGATCGTGCCCCTTTTCTTTTGCATGTTCGAAAACAGCCTCCATATCTGAGTATTCATACGCAGACACTGCAGCTATAATGCCCTGATGATGGCCTGTTTCAGACATCTGATCGAGCTTTACCTTTGGAAGGAAATTAACGATAGTTCCCTGCTTTTTTGCCTTTGAAACAAGTGACAGAACTGCACCATCCTTAAGTCCATCCTGAACATAAAGTTTATCAATAGTCTTACTTGCCTTAAGAGCCTCTGTTACTGCATTTCTTCCCTCAACATAACGCCCCGTTTCTTTATCATTTTGTTTTTCGACTCTATCGAACTTTTCCATTTAGCTCTCCTCTTCATCCGGCATATTCCACATCAATTCCATTAACTCATTAATTCTTTCCTTATTTCCAGAAAGATAGAGATAACCAATAAGCGCTTCAAAACCGGTAGCTTTTTTATATTGTGCCATACTGGCATTTTTTGCCTTAGTATGGACAGAAGCATTTCTGCCTCTTTTAAAGACAGAAAGCTCTTCGTCCGTAAGCCTGTCCATATAGGTATCCATAAATCTGGCCTGATGACGGGCATTTACAATCTTAATTACTTCTTTATGATATTTTTCCACCTGCTTATTTTCAGCAAATACAAAATGCGACTTTACAATAAGGTCAAAGACACTATCACCTAAATAAGCAAGCGTAAGTGGGGAATAAAGTCCCGCATTTAAGCTCTCTGCCATTTAACACCCTCTCTTGTATCCTTTAAAATGATACCTTTGCTGAGAAGTTCATCTCTTATAGCATCAGCTCTTGCGAAATCCTTATTTTTCTTAGCAGCTGTTCTTTCCTCAATAAGTGCAAGGATATCAGCATCAAGGATTTCTTCCTTAACTTCACATTTAAGTCCAAGTACGTCAGCTAATTTATTTAAAGTATCATATAAATTCTTTGCATAATCAGAATTTATTCCTTCTTTAGCTTTAGTATTTGCAAATTTAACAAGTTCAAATATAGCAGAGATTGCATCTGCAGTATTAAGATCATCATCCATAGCATCTTCAAACTTTTTAACATAGCAATCAACTGCCTTAGCAGCTTCTTCATCATATACAGCTTTGTCAGATACATTTGAATTAATGATATCTTTTAATGACTTGGCAGAATTAGTAATTCTTAAAAGTCCTGTCTTTGCTGCTTCCATAAGATCATCAGAGAAGTTAAGCGGACTTCTGTACTGCGCAGTAAGCATAAAGAATCTTAATACCTGTGGATCATATTTTTTGCAGATATCCCTTACAGTAAAGAAATTACCAAGGGATTTTGACATCTTTACATTATCGATCTTAAGGAAACCGTTATGCATCCAGTAATTTGCGAAGGTAGTTCCATTTGCAGCTTCTGACTGAGCGATCTCATTCTCATGATGAGGGAATATAAGATCCTCTCCGCCTGCATGGATATCAAGAGTTCCACCTATATATTTTTTTGACATAACTGAGCATTCAAGATGCCAGCCTGGACGTCCTTCGCCCCAAGGTGATTGCCAGAAAGGCTCTCCTTCTTTCTTTGGCTTCCAAAGAACGAAATCAAGCGGATCTTCCTTTTCTGATTCTCCGCTTACCTTAAGAGCGTGCTTTTCGTCTCTATGACCTGACTCAAGATCATCGATGTTTTTATGTGAAAGCTTTCCATAATCTTTAAAGCTTCTGACTCTGAAATAGACAGTACCGTTTTTTTCGTAGGCATGGCCCATTTCAATGAGATCTTCTATCATCTTTATCATATCAGGAATTTCTTTTGTAGCCTGAGGATGAGTTGTAGCAGGTCTTACATTTAAGGCCTCCATATCTTTCTTACACTCAGCGATATATTTTTCAGAAATTTCTGTAGAATCAACTCCCATTTCGTTTGCACGCTTTATGATCTTATCATCAACGTCAGTGAAATTAGAAACATAATTAACTTCAAGGCCTTTATATTCAAGATATCTTCTCAATGTATCAAAGACTATCATTGGTCTTGCATTACCAATGTGGATGAAATCATAAACTGTAGGACCGCAGACATAAATACCTGCTTTACCTTCCTGAACTGTTTTAAATTCTTCTTTTTGTCTGGTTAAAGTATTAAAAACCCTCATATTTACTCCTAACTATTTATGAAATAATAGACTTTTACTAATTAAAGATATATTAAGCCCTGTTTAATGTCAAACCTTTTTAATAGATTTATAAATAAATGTTTTTAATAGATTTATAAATAAATGCTATAAACAGACTTTATATATTAAGGCTTAGTTTTTTCACATAATAGCCTTGGAGCGGCTGGCTGATATACCCCTTTTTCTCCAATTTCATAAGGACAATTATGCCATCTGCAACCGAAAGTCCCGACCTTATAAGTATCTCATCCATAAACACAGGATCCATATCGATAAATGATATGACCCTTTTCTCAAGATCCGATAACTCTGGCCTGCTGGATGTAGGATAGTCTTTTGAATGATTCGATTTATTTACAGCAAGCTTTGATTCATTATTATTTTTCTTTTGCTTTTCGATGTTTGTTTCTTTATTTATTTTCTCTTGATTTTCGATGTTTGTTTCTTTATTTATTTTCTTTTGCTTTTCGATGTTTATTTCTTTATCTATTTTCTCTTGCTTTTCTACGTTTGTTTCTTTATTTATTTTCTTTTGCTTTTCATATTGATCTACTGCGTTTTTCTCATCTGATATATCAGATTTTTTTAAATTTTTATCGTTATTATCATCAGTTTTAATACCATAGTTTGTAGTTTTCTTTGTTTTTATTTTATAGTCCTCACCCATTATATCTTCCAGGATCTCATCTACATTTGTAACTAGTATTGCCCCTGACCTAAGAAGCTTATTAGTACCTCTGCTAAGTTCGTCCGTTGCTCTTCCTGGAACCGCGAAAATGTCCCTTCCCTGATCTAATGCCGCATCTGCTGTTATCAAGGTTCCTGACTTTTCTCTTGCCTCTATTACAAGTATACCTCTTGATAGTCCACTGATTATCCTGTTTCTTAAGGGAAAGTTAAAACCTAAAGGCTTTGTATCCGGTGGAAACTCAGTTATAATAAGCTGACTCTCTGACATTTCCTGATAGAGCCCGAAATTTCTTTGAGGATAACAGATATTTATCCCACAACCAAGAACTCCTATAGTCTTTCCCTTGTTCTCAATTGCAGCTCTATGAGCATCTGAATCGATGCCATAAGCAAGTCCGCTTACTACAACAATTCCATTCTTAGCAATCCCTCCGGAAAGAAGCTTTGTCATTTCTTTTCCGTAAAAGCTTGGATTTCTTGAACCGACAACTCCTAAAAGGTACATTTCATTTAACAGATTTACATTTCCCTTATAAAACAAAGTAACCGGCATATCGTATATTTCCTTTAATCTTTTGGGATATACAGGATCAGCCGGGGTAATATAAGCATTACAGCTTTTTAATACCCTTTCTTCATATCTTAAAACCCAGTCATCATTAGCAGTAAGTAATATCTCTTCATAAGTTGATCCTTTTATTATCTTTTCATCCAAAAGAAAAGAAAGTTCCGTCTCTTTTAAATTAAAAATCTCTAAGGCCGACCCATAAGTATTAATAAGGATTGCTCTTGTTTTTGGGCTTAGATCCGCCATATGACCCAGCCAGAGAAAAGCCTGTCTTTCTGTTATCATGATCATTCCTCCCTCTTTATCTGATTTCTATAGAATAATGCCTCTGCCACATCATCTTCTTTTATCTCATCTCTATCATTTATATCTGCAATAGTTCTGGATAATTTTAAGATCTTATAATAGCCTCTTGCAGACATTTCATCATTTACATAAGCTTCCTTTAGCAAGGTTTCTCCTCCTTTATTTAATTTTATATATTTCTCTATCTTTTTTTGGGGTATTTCAGAATTAAAGAAGAAATCCTCATTTTTAAAACGAAGGTCCTGTCTTTTTCTAACTTCTTCGATAAGTTCACGACATTGCCTAGAGTCCATTTCTTTTTCCTGTCCAAGAAGCTCGTAATATTTTACAGGAGAAACCTCTATTCTAATATCAATCCTGTCCATTATTGGCTGACTCAGCTTATTCTCATAATCTTCTATCTGCTTTATACTGCAATGGCACTTTTTTCTATCAGGGTAATATCCGCAGGGACAATTGTTTCTTGCCGCTACAAGCATAAAATGCGCCGGAAAAGAATACTGAGCCCTAACTCTCGAAATGGTAACATTTTTATCTTCCATAGGCTGACGCAGGGCTTCTATAACACTTCTTTGGAATTCAGGAAATTCATCCAGGAATAGTACCCCATAACTTGCAAGACTTACTTCTCCCGGTCTTGGGCTTACTCCTCCTCCGATAAGCGCCGCCTGAGTTGATGAATGATGCGGACTTCTAAAAGGTCTTTTCGTTATAAGACCTGTATTTTCTTTTAAAAGGCCTGCCACACTATATATTTTTGTAAGAGACAGACTTTCTTCATATGAAAGTTTTGGCATTATTCCCGGGATACATTTTGAGATAAAAGATTTTCCGGCCCCTGCAGCCCCTGTAAGAAGTATATTATGAAAGCCGCTAACAGCAATAATCATGCCTCTTTTCATTGTCTTTTGCCCTTTTATATCAGCAATATCAAAGGCGATATCATAATCTTCTTCTTTTAGATCCAGATTTTCTTTTTTAAATGGTTTTATCACCAATTCTCCTAAGAAAAAGCTGATCAGTTCTGAAAGATTTGAAATACCATAAATATTTATCCCCTCGATATTTGCAGCCTCAGATACATTTCCATAGGGAATAAAGGCATTTTTTATCCCATTTTTCTTTGCATAATGGATCATCGCAAGAACTCCACTTACGGAATGCACTTTCCCATCTAAGCCAAGTTCTCCAAAGAAAACTGTGGAATTTAAATCTAAATTATTTAATTCATCTTCTGAAAAAATCTGCATCGAGATTAAAATTGACATGGCTATAGCCAGATCATATAAAGAACCTTCTTTTCTAAAATCTGCCGGTGAAAGATTGACCGTGACCCGCCTGGACGGAATCGCAAAACCAGAATTTTTAAGAGCTGTGCGGACTCTTTCTCCTGCTTCCTTTACGGAAGAAGAAAGATATCCCACCAGCGAAAGTGATGGAAGGCCGCTGCTGATATCTGATTCCACGTTTATCATCATGGCATCAACGCCAAGCGGGGCCATACTAAGAATTTTACTATACATTTCTACTCCTTTTTGCCTCTTCGGGAGTTAAATGTATCTTTCTATATATTAAAACGTCCGCCTGAAATTTTCAAGCGGACGTGTCTTTATGCTGTGTTTTTATTTGTCATGTCATTATGTCATTAATAAGGAAAGTCATTATGCCCTAGCTTTTTTGTCCTTGGCAGAAGCATTACGCTTTATACTTTGTTTTATCTCTTTTTTTATTTCCCTCGGCAGAAGCATTACGCTTTATACCTGTTTTATCTCTCTTGGCAGGGACATTTTTCTTTGAGAACTTGTTGTTTGGGACATTATTCTCCGGCTTTTTTTGAATCGAATATCCAAACTTTCCAACTTTGTCGCCTAGTGTAAAATATTCTCCATGGCTATAAGCAATAAGATCTGCTTTTTTTAGATCCATAGCGCCTTTTTCATCTAGAAGGCTTTCATCTACTGTCACCCCAAGTATCTCAGCTATGAACATATCATGGGATCCAAGCTGGATGATCTGCCTTACCTTACATTCAATGTTAACCGGACTCTGAAGAATACCAGGGCAGCTTACATGTTCCATTTTCATTGGAATAAGCTTCATATCAGCAAATTTATCTACGTCTCTACCTGACTTAACACCGCAATAATCATTTGCTCTCGCCAATCTTCTACTTACAAGATTGATAACGAATTCTCCTGTTTCTTTGATAATATCATATGAATATCTCTCAGGTCTTACTGAAATAGATACCATAGCAGGATCAGAACAGATAGTTCCAGTCCATCCTATAGTAATTATATTCGGCTTCTCACCAGGTCTCTGACAACTCACCATTACTGATGGAGCCGGATAAAGCATATTTCCCGGTTTCCAAGATTTCTTAGGCATATCTTTCCTCCATGATACTAAATTTTAATCTGATTTATCGGGACAGTTTCTAGTCTGAGATCTAAGGAACATTTTAAATGTAACTTAGTCTGAAATCCCAGAATAATTTTAATGGTTCTTAATCTGAAATCTCAGATACAATTTTAATGGTTCTTAATCTGGAATCTCAGATTCATTTTTAATGATTCTTAATCTGAAATCTCAGATACATTTTTAATGGTTCTTAATCTGAAATCTCAGATACTTTTTTAAGGGTTCTTAATCTGAAATCTCAGATACATTTTAATAATTGAAATAAACCAGCTCGTCTTCAGCCTTACTTGTCATAGATACTTCTTCAGCAATTATAACAGGGCCTTCTCCTTCAAATTCAGGATAATACTCTTTATCAATAGTGCCTTCAACATATACCCATTCTCTATCAGCAAGTGTCTTTGCATTGCCGTAGTAACATTTGAAACCGATGAAAGCAATATCATTTGCACAACATGTCATGGCAAAA
>CAMKMR010000067.1 GCA_946413945.1 uncultured Lachnospiraceae bacterium
GTGTAAAGTGAAAAGCGAGCTAAATGTGGAAAGGGCAGATGATGTAAATAGAGAAAATAATCTAGTCTTAATTCTATAAATCATACATATGGGTGATGTGTCATAAAAAAATGCTAGTATAATTCCAATTATTGATCCGCTTTGCAAGTTATAATATTGCATTAATCAATGAGAGAGGATCTTTGGTCGGTTTACAGGTATGAGAAAGAGAGGTGTTTTTATGGCACATACATGTGCAATTTGCGGAGCAGAGATAAACATACTTCAGTCACAGAAACTCACAGATGGAAGTTACATTTGCAGAAAAACTTGTCAGAAGAAGGGAATGAAGAAGTATTTCAGCTTCATGCATGCTTCACTTGATGAGGTGAAAGCGCATATCGCCCAGGTTGAAAATGGTACTAAGATCTTTAATGATCTTTTTGTTCCTAGGCTTAAAGCAAGCAAGAAGGAGAGACCGGTTCAGTTTGGTGGTGACATTTATGTTTTAGAGGATTTAGGACTTATAGCTCTTGCAAAGGCAGAGTATAAGCATTTTATTTTTGGAAAGTATTATCCACAGGCCTGCGTTTTCAGACTTGGAGATCTGGTTGGCTATACACCTGAAAAGATTGATAAGCTTCCAAATGGAACTTCAGCTGATGCTAATAAGAAGTATATTCATTTTACATTTAGAAATACTGATGGTCTTAATGAGTTTTATTATGATTACAACACTCCAAAGAAGCTTTCAGATTATTTTAATAAGCTTTTTGGAATTCAGAAGACCCTTGGCAATATAGGAAATACATGGAAGAATCAGATAAATGCAGCTAAGGCCATGGCAGCAGGTGTTAAGGCCGCAGCTTCTGGCGCAGATGACGCCCAGGCTAAGGCCATGGAAGCAGCAAATAGCCTTGATGTAGCGGTTTATGGTGATCGCACAGAGCTTAACAGAAGAGCAGCTGTCGCATTACAGCCTTATATGTAAGTGTATTAAACGTATTAAGTATATTTGTTTAGGTCTATTTTAGATGATTAATGGAGAGTAGCACAGGGGGCTACTCCCTTTTTTAGTGGAAATCTTTTCTGAAATACTAATAAAGTATGCTGATCTGACGCCATTTTAACCGCTTTCTGCTGGCATTTCAATCTATTTGGTTTTGTAAGTTCTGCTTTGTAATCGTAAGTTCCAGTTTGGAATTGTAACTTCTGTATTTTGCTCTCCTTCTTCAATATCCGGAATTTACTCTTGCAAAAGAAATCCGATGCAGGGATTTACTTTTGCAAACTGGAACCTCGGATTCCATTTCAGCTTTGGGTTGAATTTGGAAAAAGGAATTGAATGTTAAAGATAGTGATATATATCGAATGACGATAAATAACATTTGACAAGCAATAAATTATTGTTGTATACTCCAAACAATGAAGACATGCAGCAACAATAATGCTGAAATGGAAGCAACAACAATTTTTCTGCAAAAACAAATAGTTTGAAAGGGGAGGCTTATGTGGATAATATTTCTGGGTTTATTTTTTGGCATTCCAGCAATATTAACAATTTATAACTTTGTGATTCTTTTTCATAATGAAAAGAAAAAATGGGTCAGGAACATTTTATGGCTGTTAACAATAGGTTTAGGCTTATTTTTCTCGATGATACTCTTAGGGGCTAATGACGTTGAGCTTGATGCATTATGGAATAAACGGATTTATGTTAACCAGCTTCATCAGCCTATATGGACAGAGGCACTTCCGACTATTACATTGATATTTGTTATGGGGCTGATCGGTGCGATTGTTCTGCTGGCGAATAATGTAAATGATCTTCCGCCCCTAAATACAGTTTTATGCATTTCGTCAATGTATTTAAATCTGCTAGTGCAGATCATTTTTATAATTCAATGTTCGGTTTTATCGGAATTGGTTACATTTCTTCTTTTCCTTGTGCCATTAAATACATTTTTTATGATGATAAGGATCATTAGAGACAAGGTAAAGGAGTGGAGAGAAGAGAAAACGCATAAGGGCGCTTCATTTGGGAAGAACAAATTTATAAAAAAACTAAATCTGTTTTTGGTCGATTCGGAGCGATGGCCGCTGACGGCGCTGCTTTTGGCACTTCCTATGCTGGGGATTGTAATTATGATATTGCTTTTATTTGGCCAGGAACCTGACTCGATAATTAAAGCCTGGACAGAGACCAGTGACTGGAGGCTTTCTCTTAAGGAAGCACCTCAGGGGCTGGAATATGACGGGCATTATTTATGCACAGTTGCAGCTGGAGGACATAAAAAGCTAGTGAAACCCATAAGAAATGGCGTGCGACATGGGCATTTGATTATTGTCAATAGACAGCTGCTTATAGCAAATGCATTTGAAAATGTACTAGAGGAAAAGACTCCGAGATTTCACAGAGTGGTGAGAAATTTCTATGATAAATACGGCTTTCCGCTTGCTGACTGGATAAGGGGGAATAAGATAGCCTGTGACATTACATATTTTGTGATGAAGCCTTTGGAATGGATTTTCCTAGTGGTTTTATATTTGACGGATGCAAAACCGGAAAACAGGATTGCAATGCAGTATATAACAAAACCTAAGGAAATTGTCGATTTTAGTTAACATAAAAATGGACCTAGGGGACTGTCCCCTAGGTCCATTTTTATGTTAACGGCGTTTGCGGTATTTTAGATATAAGATCATAAATTGGATTGTTGATAGAAAGGTTATGGCTGTAACGGTGCCGAATATTTTAAGATCTCTTTTTACGCTTTCTTTATTCATTGTGGTTTCTATAAGAAACATTACACAGCGGTAATGGTCATTTGTGAAACCGGACTTCTGGGCGGCTTCCTCAAACTGGTCGTTATATTCGCGGATCTCAAGAACTCGGCCAGTATACTGATGAACCGGCAGTTTTGCCAGGGAGCTAAAATCCTGAGAAGCAAAGTTTGAACGCATCAGAGCTTCATCTTCACTCTCATCTACATGCAAGGCGTAGACAAATTGCAATTTGTCCGATGATTCATCATTAGAAACAACGATAGGATAGAAGGTGCAGCTATGATTTTGTACGTAAAATGGATCGCCCACGTAACGAAATCTTACTGTTGCAAAATCAGCCGCCACTGGTCTTTGACCGCTTTCCACTAAACTGTTAAGATCTGTGGTTTTATCATTAAAGTAAAATGGTCCGTCCTCTTTAAATATTACATAAAAATAGCTTCCAAAGAAAATGAAAAAAATAAAACTGATTATTGATATTAACAAAAAAACATGCTTTTTAGATTCTCTAAATGAGTCTATATCCTGCGTTTTATTGTTAATATTCTGCATCTTATTGATTTTATTCTGCATTGGAATAAGTTCTAATCCAAATATTATTATTAGTATAGCTGAAATTAAATATTTGTAGTTGATCATATTGACAAGTCACCTCCTGAAAAAAAATAAAGGCAGATGGTAATAATTTATTACATTGATGTGTTAAATCCAAAATAGCCTAAAGCAAATCCTAAAATAAGTACAAACATCCAAAAATAAATCGGAAATGATAAAAATGCGTCCCCTTTTTTAGATTGTCCCCATTTTATACATCCAGGAGGCCTATTAATTGGCAGTGATTCAACTTTGACATTTTTCTTAGGTCCATCTTTTAGTATCACCCATAAAGGATAGCATGTTATGGCAAAACTCATATTATAAGAGGCCAGCGATAAAAGCGTATTATAAATCATTCTTTTCCAATTCTTTGAAATAAAAATAGAAAGATATTTTAGAAAAAGGTCAGGATTTTGTTTATTCCAGTCAAAGTAGATATTAATTAACGCAACTCCAAACTCTGACATAAGAATGGTTATAATGCTTATCACTGCTGTAATTATAAGCCCTTTCCTGCCGATACATCCTGAAAAATAAGTATAGCCTTTTATAGTCAGAAAACACATTAAAAAACTAACAAGGCCAGGAACGACACCAAAATAACTGCAGAAGATTAATAGAAAAAGGTCAATAACTGCACCCAAAATAGCACCGATTGCTCCAAGTATTAAGGTTTCTTCCAAAAAATCAAAACTGGATTGATTTGAACTAGTCATATTAAATTCCCCAATATTAGTAATATGCTGCAACTTAAGTGAAGTTGCGAAATATTTGCTTTTTGCAATAGTTTCCGTGGATCACACGAAAAATAAAGCACACACCCACTTTATTATATATAAGTCGTTGAAAAAAATCCATAATAGTTTATAAAAAACATAAATCAGAATGAAAATGATCCTTTTTGGTAAAAAATAAACCTTTAATATTTTATCGTGATTTTGTATAATATGTGAGTAAAAAATTATACAAATTTGACGACATGAAGGTATGAAATAACAAGGTGTATATATATTCAAAGAATGACTCATTTTGAATGTTTATACGAAAGGTATGAGAAATGATAAAGAGTATATTCAGACAAATGTCACCGGAAGAGATAAGTATTGAGGGTATACAGAATATAAAGATGCTCCATATTTATGATCTGACTGGTGCAACAGGAACATATCAAAAGTACGGGGTTACGGCGCTGCTGGTTAATTATGATGATAATAAGCAGCTGAACTTCACGGAAAACGATCACTGTTTCAATATTTTTGTGAATAAAATATTTGAAGTTTACAATGCATGTGAAAATAAGGACATGATCATAATGGATGAGATGACCCGGCAGATTCTGGACGCCGGGGAGCTTCCGTATCATGAACTTATGCTTAAAAAATATTATGAGGCCCCTAAAAATGATTCGCCCCTTATTGTTAATGCTTCAACATTAAGCAGAAGATTTGGTCCATTTGTTGAATATCTGATAACAGGTCTATATAAGACAATGGGAACAGATGTGGATATAATTGATAGACAATATGGCTGGCGTGGGGCCGGAAATATATTACTAAAGGTGGGGAAAAATGATCGTAGAGTTGTCTTCAAGGTTTTTGAAATTAATGACAGTATGGTTTCAATAAAGACAAATGGTTTCCTGTCAGATAAAGGAGATCTTCTTATCAATATTACCCTATACAATAGTGAGATGACATTTTCATATAGCTCAGCATCTGAAAAGATTGAAGGCTGCGGTTCATTTGATTTTCGAAGAGAGAACCTTAGGGAGATGCAGGAAGTTAAGAAAAATGGAGAGCAGATTTTTTATGATGTAAATCTGTATGACAATCCAGAAAATAACGTAGGAAATTTAAACTCTGCAAAGGCTATGCAGGATGGCCTCGGATGGTTGAAGTACACAGGTTTAGATGAACATTTCCCTGATAAGACACCTTGTGCGAGATATAGTCTTCCTTTTGGGGTGGAGTATATTTTGTATAATGAAAATGATATGACAGATCAGTTAGAAATTACGAGCTGCTGCGGTGCATTTTTATGGGAAGACGCGGCTTATGCGGATATAAGAGGCTGGTCGGTCATAAAAAGCAAGCAGTCAGGTCTTGCGCTTAAGAATGAAGAATTTAGAATTGTAAACTTAAGCGACAAAAAAGGTATGGTACAAAGTGCATTTCTTTTAGGAACTGGAAGCAGATACAAAAAAGAACTGCAAGGAAAATATGTAATAAACGGGAGTAAAGTAGAGTAGTTATGGGTATATTTTCATTACTTGGAAAAAATGAAGAAACAGAGATAATAAATGATACTGAGCGAATTCTTCGCGATTCTTATAATCCGGAAATAAAGGCTGTATTAAATAGATTTAATTATTTAAAAGCACATAGAAATGAATGCAAGATAGAGCCATTTAGCTTATATGCGGCTGCAGTTAAAGTACTTCTGACAGTATCAGATATATCACCTAAAGCATATAAGCAGATTTTGGATTATGCTGAGAACGTTTATGTGGATATGTTCCCTTTTGAGGAGAACACAGCTGATTTTGAACAGTTAAAACTGATCTTTCTTGAAATGTTCAATAAGGACGGGGCTATCGTAAAAGGCATTTTTATAAGGGATATCTATGACGTTTTCACAGATAAAATGAATTTCCTTAAATGGACAAGACACATTTTTTCTGAGAATCTTAATGAGCTGCTTATTGCATATGTAAAGCCTTACGCGGTTCAGGCAAGGGTATATTTCCTTGATGAGGATTGTTTTACAGCAAATCTTATTGATGTGACTGAAAAGTTTCAGATTTCTGCTGATAAGCAGGCCGTTTTTGATGCGGAGATAGAAAAGCTTCAGCATATGACTGGCATTTATGATATAAATGAATCTACCATTATCGACGCTGTTAATAAGATTAAGTCAGCGCAGCTGCTTCATGATAAGATTTCTGGGCTGATGAAGGTGGTCGATGAGAGAGTTACTATTCTTGATTCTACTTCTAGAAGCTCAGTGCTTGATGTGAAAAATATATGCGATGACGAAGTTAAAAAAGCCAAGTATGAATTAAAGATCATAGATGAAAAATTAAAGCAGGCTTATGATAACTGCGTTGCTGAGCAAAAGCAGGTGGTATTATATGAGAAGCAGAAACTCTTAGATGAAACATTTGCAGAGGCAGAAGAAAGACTCAGTGCCTTAAAGCGAGCAGCAGAAAAAACTATAAACACAGTAAAGTTTGAGATGCCAGAGGGCCTTACAGAAATGGTACTGGATGCATCTCAGGTTAGATTTAGCGGCATGAATCCGGGAGCCCCAAATATGCCTGGAATGAGTGGCATTGGAACAAATGACGCAGCTGGAAGTGGCACAGGAATGAGTGGCGCAACCGTAAGTGGCGCAGGATTCACAGCTCCAAATATAGGCGCAGGATTTGATGCAGGAGTAGAAGGCCCAAACAGCGCAGGGTATGCAGCATCAGGTTTTGGAGCAGGCATTTCAATAACTTCAAACGCAAACGTAAGTGCATATCAAGGTGCAGGCCAGGATTATGCAAGAATCTACGAGCATCAGGTAAATTCATTTGATCAGGATAATGAGATACCGGGAGTTAATCCATTATTAGACGAATCAAGAAAATTCAGTGACAGACTTAAGGAAGCAATGGAAAGAAAGGCACATTTATCTGCCTTAGGGGAACATTTCCATGAGATGTTTGATGACGTGCTTATCGCAGTTATGGAAAATGCAAACCCTTATCTTATTGGACCTTCGGGTTGTGGAAAGACTTACATGGTTTCACAGATAGCAAGAATTCTTGAAATGGAATTTATCGATATCGGTTATATCAATGAGGAATATGACATTTTAGGTTTCCAGACTGCAAACGGAGGTTACAGCAGACCAAACTTCTACAGATGCTATAAGTATGGAAAGATAGCTTTCTGCGACGAGCTTGATAATGGTAACAGCAGAGCAACTGTAAAACTCAATTCATTTTTATCAAATATCAAGGACGCAAATTACAGCTTCCCAAACGGCGAAAATGTAAGTCGTCATCCAAACTTCAGACTTATCGGAGCTGGTAATACTGATGGGAATGGAGCTAACAGCAATTACAATTCAAGAGAAAAGATTGAAGAATCAGTTCAGCAGAGATTTACACCAATCTTTATTAATTATGATAATGATGTTGAGAAAAGAATCCTTAGTGATTATCCAGAGTGGTATTCATTTGTTGTGCTTTTCAGAATGGCAACAGATGAATGGGGCAAAAAGAATTATGGAGATGCGCCAGGTATCATTACCACAAGAGATGCTACAAGAATAAAGAAGTATCTGGATAATCAAAGTTTTAATATGAATAAGATCTTAGAGTATGAATTTATTCAGACAAAGGATATTACATATCTCGCTTTTATTCAGGATTATATCGGACAGTATATAAAAGATTATCAGAATGCAGAGCAAATTTATAAAGAATTTTCTCAGATTATCAATTTAAGAAGGGGTTAAGATATGGTACATAAAGGGGTAAGCCCTGAGGAGTGCAGATTTCTGGAGATATCCCAAAGAAAGGATCTCGTTGAATATAAGATGTATTTTAAGTCAATCGGTGAGGTTCAGACTTTCCTTCAAAATGATCCTGATATTAATTCAGAAATTTTTTATGAGCAAAAGAGCAGGACCGCGACTGAATCATTTGCGGGAGCGCCTTTAGATGATGCTATCAGATACTGCATTGGGGGCTATGATCAGAATTATGAACAGTTTCTAAGTCTGGCAAAGCAGTTAGAGCATGTTAATAAGAAAAGTGTAAAGGTAAGAAAGACTG
>CAMKMR010000068.1 GCA_946413945.1 uncultured Lachnospiraceae bacterium
CAGGCAGATATAATAAATGCTACCGTAGTCCGTCCTGAATGTGTTGAAACTACAGCTTTAGGAGCTGCATATCTGGCAGGGCTTGCTACAGGATACTGGGAAAACAGGCAGGAGATCATGGTCAATGCAGGAATAGACAGAATCTTTAATCCAGAGTTAACAGACCAAGATAGAGAAAGAAAGATAAAGGGTTGGAAGAAAGCTGTAAATAAGGCTTTTGACTGGGCTGAAGAGTAAATAGTATAAACTAAAAAATGAAAGGGTGTTGCAATGCGACATCCTTTCATTTTTCATAGTGCGCCTGGCGGCGCACGTTTATTTTAATCTGCAAGATGTGACAGCAGGCGTTCGCTGGCCTTTCCGTCGCAATTTGATAAATATTTATCTCTTATCAGAGAGACATTTTTTATTCTGTCCTTATCTGATTCATAAATCCTTTCTATAAATTCAGCAGGATTTTTTGCAATGATAGAAGAAAATTCCTTTTCATAATCGATCAATGCTTCGGCTTTTTCAGGATAAAAGGCAATGTCAGGTGTATAAAGGATCAGCTTTTTATCTGTTGAAAGGACACTGAAAGCCTTAGTCACATAGTCAGAAACGATTATATCGCAGGCATTAAGAAGTCTTACTTCAGAAATTTCTTTGATCCGCATATCATCTTGTTTTAGATCTTCAGCAGCTAGATTATTTATATTGTCAATCCTTCTTAAAGCAGGGCTGACTGCAAATCCCTGTAGATATTCAGGTATAAGTTCTGAATCACTTGTCTTTACGATACAGATATAGTCACTTGCAAATTCCTCATAAATAGTTGTAAGAAGGTGAGAAAGCATGCTGTGAAGCCCAGGTCGGTTCTTACATAAAAATAAGATCTTCTTTTTTCCTTTTGATTCAGGAATAAGACATTCGAGCTGCTTTTTTGCGTGCTTTATAAATGGCTTATCAAAGAACATATCTGTATAAATGTTACCGAGACAATTCACGATACCATTTTCTTTTAAAGGATAGTTGTAGCTGATAAGGTCAGTTAGATTTCCATCCTTATCTGAAAATGAACCTTTAAATGATGAAATGATCTCATCATATTTTGAGTTGATAGGAAAATTCTCACAGTCATAACGGTTGAAGGCTATGACTCTTTCTTTTCTATTGTTCCAGCCTTTAAATACAGGCAGAAGTTCAGGAGTGACCTGTATAAGCTTTGTCTCAGGGCGGATATCAAACATTCTAAGAAGATAAGGCTCTCCGGCAGATAAGATGAATTCAGATCTGGCTAGCTTTTTAATATATTCTTTCATGGAAAGATCATTTTTAGAAAAGTCATCTATGATTGAAAGATTCTTATATTTATCAGCATGCTTGATTATCTCATGGAATACAGAAGTATCTGAATACTCATCAAGAACAAGAGCAATCTGTCCTTTGATCACAGGAAGGCTGGATTCATTTATATAATACTTTTTAACGTTATCTTTTAACTTGCTAAAGAACTGCATTAGATCTGTATATTCATAGTAAGGCCTTGATGAATCAGGTATACCGGTATAGTCTCCTGAAAGCGGCTGGCTGCGTTTATACTTCTCAATATCATTTCCAAAGAAATTCTCGATGATCCTTTCAGTGGCATGACCATCGCAGCTGGACATGAATTTTTCTCTGAATCTATGGACGGCATCCTTATCAAAACGCTCATCAATGTGGTCTATATAATCCAGCATTTCCTTATTAGTGTAGCAGATCGGACCAGGAGTAAGTTCATGGTAATCATAATAGAAACCTCTCCAGTCAAAATAGTTAGCCAGATCATAGGCATAGAAGATCATTGGCTTTTCAAAAAGAGAGTATTCAAAGATCAGCGATGAATAATCTGAAATGCATATATCTGTCACAGTAATTAATTCATCTATAGTCATAAGCCCTGTAAGATCAATGGCAAATTCCCTTAAGTCATAAGGAACCTCAGGAGGGCGTTTAACAAATGGATGATGGTTAAAAAGGAGCACATAGTCATCAGAAAGATGTTCTTTAAACATTCGGATATTCAGCATATCCGGCGACTTGGCTGTATTTACATGACCTCTGAAAGTAGGTGCGTAGAGGATCACTTTCTTTCCTTTTGCATTAGGGAAAATCTCATATAATCTTTCTCTGGAAGATGTGATAAAATTATCATCATAAAAGATATCAGTACGGCTTATTCCTAAGGCTTTAACACAATCCTTACGCTTTTCTTTACCCATTGCTTCGATATAGGCCCATCTTACTTCGGGACTGCTGACTGTAACAATGTCATAGTCAGGATGGAGAGGGAATTTCCTCATTTCATCGGCATCCATACCAAACTTTTTCTCAGCAATAGAAAATCCAAATTTTTTAAATGCACCTGCCCCGTGCCAAAGGTTGATTATATGCTGACCTTTTCTTTTCTTCAGGGCACCTGTAAAGTTGTAGCTGTCATTATAGATAAGATATTTGGCAGTTGCAGCATCCTTAAGAAAAGCCTGCTGTCTTCTATATAATTCATTCTGAGATACAGAACCCTTTAAAAGAAAATGTACGTGGATATCTAAGTTATATTTCTTTACAAGAGTATTGTATAAAAGTCTGTCAGAATTAGAAAGTTCATCTGCCTGGAGTTCGAAGAAGATAACTTTATCATCTTTGATAGGCTTTAAGCAGGCTTTTTTATACTGTACAGGTATCAGTATTTTAAAGAAGCAGAACTTCTTTATATCTCTTTTAAATATAAAGAAGTCCTTTAAGAATTTAATATGAAAAGCTGCCTTCTTTGAACTTGAAGGTATATATTTTTTTAAACTCATTTGATCATATCCCTTAATATTTCTATGGTACGAGGAAGACCTTTTGTCATATCGTAATTAGTTTTAAACGAAAGTTCATTTCTTAATTTTGAACTATC
This sequence comes from uncultured Lachnospiraceae bacterium, assembly GCA_946413945.1. GTDB lineage: Bacteria > Bacillota > Clostridia > Lachnospirales > Lachnospiraceae > Eubacterium_Q. Next base: position 2,924 of record CAMKMR010000068.1, read on the forward strand.
TAAAGTTGCTTTGCTGGCAGTTGAATAGCCGGCACGTTCAATCTGATCAGGAAGTTCAAAAACCACCTTTGTATTTGCATGATCAGCAATGATCTTTGCAAGATCGCGTAAAGTGATGTCGGATGCAGGGTCTGACACATTATAAGCCTCGCCTGTTTTTCCTTTTGCAAGTATTGTAAGGATCCCAGCTACAGCATCAGCAACATAAGTATATGAATATAGCTGAGTGCCTTCAGATTTTAAGACGATATCTTCTTTTGCAACGCCCTTTTTAATAAACTGGGAGATGGCTTTTGAATCTGAAAGAAGCATGCTTGGTCCATAAATCCTTGAAAGACGAGGAATAACAATATCCATATCATATTGGCTGATGTAAGACTGACAAAGAGCTTCTCCACAACGCTTACTTTCAGGATAGCCGGCTCGTGCAGTATTAGAATCAATATAGCCGAGATAATCCTCCGCAAACTGATCTGTATCACCTTTGTTTTCACCATAAATTTCAACGGATGATAAAAAGACAAAACGTTTTGTCTTGTGATCCCTGCCATATTTAAGAAGATTGTTGGTTCCGATTATATTTGTAGTAATAGTTCCAACCGGATCAGTAGAATACTGTATTGGGTGGGTATTGCTTGCTCCGTGGATGATATAGTCTACATCTTTATCTAAGTTGATAGGATCATTTATATCTCCTGCGACAAAAACAAATAAAGGAGAATCTTTGTAGGCATTGAAGCGCTCCATGGCTCTATCTTTATTTCGGCCAAGAGCAAATATCATGCAGTTTAAGTTTTCTTTGATATTTTTTTCCATAAGCACATCTATAAGAAAACTGCCAACCATTCCGCTGGCTCCGGAAATCATTATAGATGAGTTTTTTAAAAGCTCCCAATTGATAGGAAGTGAAGATACATAGTTCAGATCTTCTTTATATAAAGGATTATCTTGTAAATTCATTTTGAACCTCACAATTATTTACTTGATCCATGAATCCAGACCAGATGAAAGGTAGGCTTTAAATGTTTCTAAGTCGTCTTTTGTAGTGAGTTTTATATTTTTGTCGGAACCGGCCGCAAAGTAAAGGCGTTCTCCGAGTTCTACCATCATTGTATTAGTATATGAAGAACCGTATATTCCTATTCCTTCTTCAAAGGCTTTGTGATAAGACTTGTCAAGAAGTTCAAATTTATATGCCTGAGGCGTAGAAACACGTCTTAAAGTTTCTCTAGGAATATATTCAGTTGTGGAATTAGGATCATCTGGATCGATCTTAAAAATCTGTTCATTATAAGGAAGAGAAGTAACAGCGTTTCCCTTTTCTGTGCAGACTTTTATTACATCGGATAAGACACTGGCATCGATCATAGGTCTGATTCCGTCATGGATAATGATGATGTCATCTGGCGAAGCCTTATCTTCAAGATTATAGACACCATTTCTTATTGATTCCTGGGCAGAATTGCCACCTTTAATTACCCATTTTAATTTGTCAATATTGAACTGGCGAGCATAAGCTTTTGCAATCTCTTCCCAACCATCGATACATACAAGTTCAATAGCATCTATCATAGGATGACGCTGAAAACCTTCCAGAGTATATATAAGGACCGGTTTATCATTTACATTAAGAAATTGTTTTGGGATGTCCTGGGCCATTCTTGAACCCACACCACCCGCAATAACTAAAGCGATATTCATGTTTTTTACTTCCTTACTGAGTAGGATTTTATAATTCTGACAAATGGCTTGTTTCGTTTTTAAAGAAACTTACACTGCCATAAAACACTCAGAACAAGCTAACTTACTGCATAAATTGCTTCTTACTGGTATTTTGTCATGTCATGAAGTAACAAAGTTCTTACTTAAAGCAGGGGAACTTTGGCACTTATGACATTTATGTCAGATTATAATAATATCATAATATTTATACAAGAGGAGTTTTTTATATTACTTTATAATTTTAAGTGAATCAGAGGGGGAAGCTAAAGGATTCAATAAAAAATTCTTTAAAATCTTCATTTGAACTTAAAAAAATAACTTTAAAACATGAACAAGCAAAATAAAATTAAAAAAAAGTTGAAAAAACTGAATTTTTTTATTTACAAAAATTGAACTGCAATGTATAATCAAGTCGTCCATTAATTTTGAAATAATTTATAAAAGGAGATTAAAGTTATGTCATACGTTGATGAGGTATTTGAGCAGGTTAAAGCAAAGAATCCAGATCAGCCTGAGTTCTTACAGGCAGTTACAGAAGTTCTCAACTCACTTAGACCAGTAGTTGAGCAGCATGAAGAGCAGTACAGAAAACTCGCTATCTTAGAGAGAATTACAGAGCCAGATCGTCAGATCATGTTCAGAGTTCCTTGGGTAGATGATAAGGGACAGACACAGGTTAACCGTGGTTTCCGTGTACAGTTCAACAATGCCATTGGACCTTACAAGGGTGGATTAAGATTACATCCTTCAGTAAACCTTTCAATCATCAAGTTCCTTGGTTTTGAGCAGGTTTTCAAGAACTCACTTACAACTCTTCCTATCGGTGGTGGTAAGGGTGGTTCTGACTTCGATCCTAAGGGTAAGTCAGACAACGAAATTATGAGATTCTGCCAGAGCTTTATGACAGAGCTTTACAAATATATCGGAGCTGACCAGGACGTTCCTGCCGGTGATATCGGAACAGGTGCTCGTGAAATTGGTTTCATGTATGGTCAGTACAAGAGAATCAAGAACCTTTACGAAGGTGTTCTTACAGGTAAGGGACTTACATACGGTGGTTCACTTGCTCGTACAGAGGCTACAGGTTATGGTCTCGTATATTTAACAGAAGAAATGGTTAAGTGCCATGATGATAAGATGGAAGGTAAGACAGTAGCTGTTTCAGGTGCTGGTAACGTTGCAATCTATGCTATCCAGAAGGCTCAGCAGCTTGGTGCTAAGGTTGTTACATGTTCAGATTCAACAGGCTGGATCTATGATCCAGAAGGAATCGACGTTGAACTTCTTAAGGATGTTAAGGAAGTTAAGAGAGCACGTCTTACAGAGTATGCTGCACAGCGTCCATCGGCTGAGTATCATGAGAAGAAAGACGGTGAGCACGGCGTATGGCAGTACAAGGTAGACATCGCTCTTCCATGTGCTACACAGAACGAGCTTAACTTAGAAGATGCTAAGATGCTTGTTGCTAACGGTGTTCAGTACGTTGCAGAAGGTGCTAACATGCCTACAACTCTTGATGCTACAGAGTACTTCCAGCAGAACGGTGTTAAGTTCGTTTGTGGTAAGGCTTCTAACGCAGGTGGTGTTGCAACATCAGCTCTTGAAATGAGCCAGAACTCAGAGAGACTTTCATGGACATTCGAAGAAGTTGATTCAAAGCTTAAGAATATCATGGTTGGTATCTATCACAACATCGATGATGCAGCTAAGGAATATGGCATGGAAGGCAACTATGTTGCTGGTGCTAATATCGCTGGTTTCAAGAAGGTTGTTGAAGCTATGATCGCTCAGGGCGTTTGCTAATCCAAACCTAATATAGTATAGGAACTATTCAAATCCCGTAAGCCATGTGCTTATGGGATTTTTTTTATGTTAAGCAAAAAGATTATATGTTACAATTAGTTTGTGTTGTATCGATGGTTTCTAGAAGAATTAAGTTGTATTGTCATAAAATGATGAGGGTATTAGAGTGAATATTGAAGAATGACATTCCTTTTGCTTCGGGAGATGTTTTTGAAAGTATTATCGAAGACCATTCAGAATATGATACTGATCATGGAGAACGGATTGTTTCTAGATGAAATGGTAAAGCTCTTTTATTCTGTGTTTTGGGGAAGAGAAGATGCATTTGCAAAGAGAGGAAAGAACGCGATAAGAATATCCTGATGTTATAGCGTATTCAGGAAATAACCCTGATGTGATTTAAGGGGGATACCATGATGATTAATTATGATATAAAAGCTCAAATATTTTTAACCGATAAAGATAAATGTTTTTCAGGATATAGACCGGCACACTTAATAAATAATTACCTTACGACAGGAATTCATACATACATTGATATCGATTGCTTGAAGAAGGGAGAAAGCACGGAGGGGTATATCAAATTTATATCGCCGGAATTTTATCCGCATACAATAAAAGTTGGAGATATAATTATCTTTCAAGAGGGTTCTAAAACAGTAGGCCATATTGAGGTCATAGAAGTATTAAATGATTTGTTAAAGGCGGATTAGTAATGGATTACCAACTTTATAAAGAACTAAAGAATTCTTTGAATACACATAGCGGTATAGTTCAACAGATTGATAGGTCTGATCAGGATACTTGTATGTTCCATTTTAAAGCTATATGGGAAAATGGTATTGCTTTTACGGTTGTCGGACAGTATCAGAATAAGTGGTTTTATGTAGAGAAAGAAAATTATCAGATTTCTGCTATTTTTCATTTTAGAGACATAAATTCAAAAACCATCAGAATAATGCAGAATATGATAGATGAAATTGAATCTGGAAAATACAGGAACAAAATGTCATTAAATGAAAAAGTTAATGATATTATTTGCAAAAGACAATTGACATCATATATGAATAACACAAAATGGTGCGAGTTGATAAATGATATAAGTGAAATTAAGGATTTACCAATATCATATAAAACGCTTTTGGATGAAAGTGATAAGGATTTAGAGGGATATTGGACAATAGATGGTGACGAATATTTTTATAGGCTTGAGTTGAATACAATCGAGTGGTTTAAAATTGCAGATTCGATTACAAAATCAAAATATATTGGAAGGCTTGTAGAGCCTATTGTTGAACAAACTAGTGTTAAAGATTTAATAGATAGTATATTAAAGAAACATTCTATCAATTATGTATATGATGATGAACAGCATGAATTTATAGTGTATGGATACAAATAAGAGGAAATTTGGGTTTGGGAAAACAAATAAATTATTATATTGAATATGAAACATTTTTATTATTATCACAAAAAGCATTGGACTATGGATCGAGATTGGTTCTTGGAATAAGCCTTATGAAACGAAAGACTTGACGGAGGTATAAAGGGTATGGCGTTTGATGAATTGCCGCCGCACACTCGTGACTTTAGTCGTGAGTTAGGCGGCATTT
>CAMKMR010000069.1 GCA_946413945.1 uncultured Lachnospiraceae bacterium
AAGAGGAAAAGTTTAAATTAAATAGCATTGATTTTATGAATAATCTTAAATCAGTGCTTTTTCAGCAATAGATAAAGTGAGAGCCCTGGCAAAATGCCTGGGCTCTTTTTAGGAGGCTAGTTATGAAGATAGATAGGAAAAGAAAATATCGTAGTAAAAAAGAAAAGATAGGGATTTTAACGCTAATCTTTATTAATCTGCTTCTCTTTTTTACAAGCGTTAAATGTTTTGCTGCAGACAAAGAATGGTATATCAATAACCAGGAAATATTATCTCAGCAAAATATAGGAATACAAACAATCAGAAGAATAGCATGGTTTATTGTAAAGATTGCCGTATGGATATGTGATGCAGCCGAATCACTGTATGAAAAAGCTTTTGGATTTATAGATTTTACCGGAAGTGAAACAATCAATAAGTTTATATCGGATTATAAACCATTAATTACAGCAATAATGGCATTATCCCTTGCTTATCTAGGAATAATCCTTATGTTGAAGCATGAAAAAAAGCCAGATGTAATTATAAATATCTGTATAGTTATAATCTGTGTTACATCATCTACAGCTATTTTTCAAGGTTTAAATGAATGGACTACAGATGCAAAAAATGCAATATACACCAGTGATGAGAGTACAGGAGCGGCTTATCAGATTTTAAATGACCATATGGCAGATCTTGTTTATTTAAACTATGAATGCAATGGTCTGGATAAGCTTAACTGGAGAGAAAATAAAAAATATGGAGCAGGGATCACTAAAGATAATATTGACTCTGTAGATTATGGTGAAGTACTTAATCCGGAATCATCAAAGTATTCATGGAAAGGAAATTCAAAAGATTTTTTGGGAAATCATTTAGTGAGAATAGTCGATAAAGATGGAAATGTAAAATATGACACTGAAGAAAGCGATAATGGATGGGGTTGGAATTCGGATGACGATGATGATCCTGGAAATGAATTCTATTTTAGATATCATTTTGATTTCCTACCAGCAATAATACATATTCTTGCATTAAGTATCATTTTTATAACAATGAGCTATAAAGTAGTAAGAGTTATTTTTGAACTTATTGTGGCAAGACTTCTTGCATATCTTTACTCTGCAGAGCTTTCGGGTGGAGAAAAGATAAAAAAGATAGCTGTCTTTGTAAGAGACAGTTATATACTGCTGGTGATTACAGCGGTTTGTATAAAGGTTTATCTATTAATGGCAAAGTTGTTTAATGATAAATTAAGCGATCAGCCACTTGTGGCTGCAATCTTTTCTCTTTTTCTGGCATTTTCAGTCATAGATGGTCCTAATTTAGTAGAAAAGCTTCTGGGAATGGATGCTGGTCTTAAATCATCTACAGCCAGAATGATGGCAATAGGAAGAATAGCAAGCGGAACAGCAAGGGGAATAAAGAATGCTTCTCCAGTTAAAAACGCTGCAAACAGAATTAATAGTATTAAGAGTGGTAAAGCATCAGAAGGTGGCCTTGCTGGACTTGCGGTTGGAACTATATTTGGAAAAGAACAGTCTAAAAATGATCCAGGAACAGAAAGAGTAGGCGGTCTTTTAAACAAAGCAAAAAATGGAAAAGATAGTAATGAAAAGTCATCTGGAAATTCAGAATCATCTGAAGGTGGTGATTCATCTTCTAAATCATCTGAAGGTGGGGAAGCTTCAGGATTATCTTCTGGAGAAGGAAATAGTTCTTTGGGAAATAATACAAACGGATCCGGTTCTTCTAAAGACTTTATGGAAGGTAAAGATGGCAAGGATGGAAAAGACGGAAAAGCAGGAAAGGAAGGTCAAAAGGGAGCTGCAGGAGAAAAGGGAAAAGACAGCAATGAAAAGTCATCTGCAGCTGATAGGATGAATAATAATCATACAGGACAGAGCAATACATCTAGTCATTCATTTATGGATAGATCCAGCAGTTCTGCGGGTAATAATACTTCTTCTCTAAGAAGAACTTCTGAAACTAACAGTAGATTTACTGGATCGAAGAAAGGAGATAAAGAATAATGGCTACTAAGATCACTACTCAGAGTTTTGAAAGTAAGACTACGGTTTATAGGAATATAGAGATTTTTGATTTCTTTTTTGTGGGAACATATACTTTCTTTTCATATTCTTTAACATTAATTGTTCACGAACGACTAAGGTTATTATTCATGATTTTTTCTATTCTTATGGCAGTATTTCTTACATCAAAGAGCTCTTTTAACAAGAATAGGAGAAATTTTGAAAGCTTATATTTCCTGCTTACAAAGGACGAGTCAACATATAGACCATTTAGAATGAGGGAAGAACATGAAAAAGAAAAATAGTAACGTGGATAAGACAATCCTAAATATTCTGCCGATAAGGAAATATGATGACAGTGTGGGAGCTTTTATATATGAAAATGGAACCTATATGGATCTTTTCTATATAGTTCCATCAGATAGAAGCAACCTGCAGGCAGATGAATTGCAATTCAATATATATAACAATATCAAGTTTTATAGGCTGTATTATCCGGATTCAAAGATCATTTCCATGAACTTTCCGGTCAATACAGCAATGCAAAGAGAATATCTGCAGCAGAAAATGAAAAAGGCTACAGATAAAGTAAGAAAGCTCTGGCTGGAAAGAGAAATAGAGGAGCTGAGTATCCTGGATCAGAATGTTATGAGAAGGGAGTATTATCTTATGTTCTTCGGAAAGAACAAAGATGAATTTATGAAGAATAAGGATAATATTGAAAAATGGATAGGAAACGGAAGATCAAGGTTAGTTGAGGGGCTTGAAAAAGAAAAAAAGATCCAGATAGTAAGAAAGCTCTGCAATATGAATTCTCTGATCCTTCCGGATGATCTTAAAGAGGATGTGAGAAATGATGATTAAAAAGAAGAATACTAAAGAAGAAAATATATTGGATGAAGAGCTGATAGAATATGTGCAGCCAAGAGGCGGGATCACATTTAGAGAGGCCAATTATATAACCTGCGGTGACGGATATGTAAGAGTGCTGCATATATATCAGCTGCCAAAGATTCTGGATGATTTCTGGCTTGATAAGATAATCAATATTCCGGACACGATAGCCACAATCGATATAAACACCAGGGATGTAGCAGAGGTTAAGAAAAATATTAATAAGTCCCTTAAGGAAGAGTATTCCAGGGAGCGTGGAGCTAAAGACTATATGGAAGTCTATGATGCAAGACAGAGACAGGAAGAGCTTGAGACTATGCTGCATGAACTTTCTTCAATGGGTGAAATGGCAAAGATGCTTGACTTTCGTATCTATGTAAAGGGAAGGAATCTTGTAGATCTTGATGATAAGTGTGACAGCATAATAAAGAGCCTTGAAGGCGATTCTTATATGGCTACAACACTTCTTAATGAAGGAAAAAGAGAATGGGAGTCTTTATTTGAACCATACAATACACAGCATTCAAAGCCTTTTTATATGAATGCAATTCCTCTTATCACAGAGCAGGTGGCTATAGGATATCCTTTTGATTACTCAGAGCTGATAGATCCGCATGGAGATCTTGTAGGATTTACTCCGATGGATGGAGTAGTAGTCTTTAATGAGTTTACAAAGACAGCAGCAAGAAAGCATTATAATTCACTTGTCTGTGGAGATATGGGATCAGGCAAATCTACACTCTTAAAGAAAAGATTTAAAGCAAATGCAGCCCTGGGAAATTTCATAAGGGTATTTGATGTGACAGGAGAATTTGAAGGCCTGGTAAAAGAATTTGGTGGAAAGATAATCAAATGTAACGGCGAAGAGGGAATCCTAAATCCATTGGAGATCCTTGAAGCCGGTGATGATGACTTTTCATCATATGCAAGGCATATAACAAAGGTTTCAACCTTTTTTAAATGTCTTATTCCATCAATCACAGATCAGACAGTCCTTCTGCTTGAAAATAATTTAAGGGAATTCTATCAGTCATATAATCTGGTTCCTAAGGAAGGAACATCCATAACAGGACTTCCTGCTAAGAACTATCCAATCTTTTCAGATTTTTATAAATATCTGGAAAAAGAGATCGAAGAACTAAAGCATGAGCAGGGAAACAGTGAAGTTGAGATAGATCTGTTAAAGGTAAAGGCAAGAGGCCTTAATGAGATCATGGAGGCTGTAAAGAATATCGTTACAAACTATGGAAATATGTTTGATGGCCATACTACAGTCGATAATATCATTGATGAAAAGATAGTATCTTTTGACATATCCAGCATTAAAGATCTGGGAAATGTATTTGTGGCTCAGATGTTTAATATGGTGTCTCTTTGCTGGGATAATGCCATTAATAATGGAAAGATAATGAAGCAGATGTATGAAACAGGAGAATTATCTGCAGGAGATGTAACAAAGTTCCTGATCCTTATAGATGAGTCTCATAGATGGGTAAATACGAAGATGCCGATGATCCTGGATCTGCTTATTAAATACCTTAGAGAAGCGAGAAAATACTTTGCCGGAATCACATTTGCATCCCAAAGTGTACGTGACTTTATGCCTGAAGGCGGTGGATCAGAAAATGTAAATCTGATAAAGACATTATTTGAACTTACTCAGTACAAATTTATGTTCCGTCAGGACTCATCTACTGTAAAGATGCTTAATGACATATTTAATAATGCTCTGTCATACTCCCAGATAGATCAGATTCCGTATCTTAATACAGGTGAAGCTATTCTATCCATAGCAGGAGACAGGAGCTTAAGATTTAACGTATGGCTTTCAAATGACTATGAAAAGCAGCTCTTTAGCGGAGGCATGTAAAATGAATAAAAAATTTATCAAAGGTTTTTTCTTCTTTACAGGTGGGGCAGCTTTTTTCTTCGCATTAATCATAATAATAGCTGTTGAAACTGCAATGACAGCTGCAATAGCTTGTGATGCAGGATATGCCAATAAAAGGCATGAAGAAGAGGAAGTTGCCAGGATTTATACATTGGATCATTTTAAGATAGAAGGAAAGAAGGAGAGCAAAGGATATTTGCTCTCTTTCTTATTTAATGGCTGGAATATAAAGGATATATCAATTCCACTTGATCAAAAAGAGATCTCTATCGATTTAGAAGTACCGGCCATATCTGGAAAAAATAGGGAAGAATATGCTTACAAGTATTTCATAAGCAAGGGATTTACTGAGGAAGGAGCTGCAGGCCTTATAGCAAATATAGCGGTTGAATCAGCTCATACCTGGGATGGAGCTATCGAGGAAGAAATGGTCCCTGAGTATAGGGGAGAAGATGTAATGTATAAAGGATATGGCCTCTGTCAATGGACTAATACCGGTTCAGGGGACAATATCAGCTGGAGAAGAAAAAATGTGATCGAGTATGTAAAGAAAAAAGGGATAGATCCTTCAAAGGATTCAGATAAACTTTTTCTTGCAGAGCTGGAATATATAATCACTGAGCCTGGTTATTCAAGTATAGTCGAAAAGGTCAAATATTCAAAAAGTGCTTCAAAAGCTGCAGAGATCTGGGTTAGAGAGTGGGAAGTTCCTGCTGATATGGAAAATAACGTGAGACTTAGGTCATCATCTGCAGAGGATTATCTTAAGACTTTTAAGAATACAGTAGTCTATGATGATGAAAGTCAAAAAAAGAAGGTTAAGCTATCATTATCTATCAAGGAAGAAAATGATGTGTTCTATTTTGAAGGAACTTTAGATGGAACGGATATAGCCGGAAGCTTTGAGGTAGGAAGCGATAATAAGATCACTGGAATGGGAGAATATGGATTCGGAGCTTCTTCTGGTGGAGCTATCGGCAATCCTTTTGGTGGAGAAAAGTTTACCTGTACAAGCGTAGCTCTGGTAGAAAGATTCTGCCCTTATCATCAGTGCCAGGAAGTCCATGGTGGCTGGGATTTTTGCTGCGGGGATGATGGACAGACCATATATTCTGTATCAGATGGTGTAGTTGAATATGCCGGTCCGGATGATGATTTTGGAAATCATTTTGTGATCGTAAAGACTGGAGATTTATACATCTATTATGGCCATATGTCAGATAATGTCGTTTTTAAGGGAGATCAGGTAAAGAAAGGACAGAAGGTCGGAAATATGGGTGATGAAGGAAATTCTGTAGGAGCTCATCTGCATCTGGAATTCCGAAAAGGATCAAGAGATCCAGAAAATAAGACAGCAGAATTAAATAATATCCGTCCGATGCTTATGCGCTGGTGCTCAAATTATGAAGCCATAGAAAGTGATTTTGAAAGGATTGAAAAGTAAGAAGGGAGAATAAGAAAAGTGAATCTATCAGGTAATAGTAAAAAGGTCTTAGGGATAATCTGTATCATTTTAGCTGTAGCTGTAATAGTGATATCAGTTTTTAGTAAAAATAAAGGCGATGAGAGCTATAAAGAGGAGAATACGACTGCAGCTCTGACGAAGGAAGAAACTACTGAGAGCTCGGAAACGTATCGAAATGTTGTAGATACAGCCGATCAGGGCAGAGCTGCAGCAGAAGAAAAGAAAAAGCTAGAAGATATAGTTAGTCCTATAAAGTATGAAATACATCCAGAGATTGAAACAATCCTTGATCCGGAAGTATTTGATAAAGAGCTTTGCAGCTTCCTTAAGAAGAAGGGCAAGCTTAAAGAAGGCTCTTATGAAGGAAATGCAACAGGAATTATCCTGGCTAGATCAACTCCTTATCTTAAGAAGAGTCTTGATGATGGATCTTATTTATTTGATATAACGATAACTGATGAAAATAGATCCATAATTACTGTAGTAGTTGATCCAGAAGGCGGTTACTTTTTTGATCTGATATAGGAAAGGAGAGATAAGCTATGTTGAAAAAGAAGAAAAAATGCTATGTGTCTTGCCATAAGATAAATAAGAATGAAATTAAAAGAGCTCTTGCTACAAGATACAGCTTAATGTTTACAGAAGAACTTGAAGAAGCAGAGATCTTCTTTGCACCTAGAGATACAGATGGATTATCGGAAAGGCAGAAAAGAGATCTGGAAAGGGCAGAAAGCTTAGGAATAAAAAATAGGATCATAGAGCAGAGCTCTAACGTCCTGAATAAAGATATAGATGATCCACTGGGATTAAAGGCGAGATATAAGGATAATGAAGTAATAAAGACAAAACGTATGGAAGAGAGCATTGAACTGGAGTTATAACATGGCAGATAAGAGTTTTAAAGAAGAAAAATTTAAGAAGAATAGTAGAAAGATAAAGAAAAGCTCTAATGGTTACTTATATGGATTTTTATTTATCTTTTTACTGGGCTATGCCTTCTTTTTCTCATCAAATTACTGGCTACCACAAGGCTATAAAGGTGTAATTGTTACTCCGGTAGGAGAAACAATAGAGCAAAACAGCAGATTCATTACAGTAGACAGATGGGCTTATTGTCCAGGGAAAAAGACAATGGAGATCATCGTTGAAATGGAAAATAATTCCCTGGATGATATCAATTCCTATAAATGGCAGGGCAGAGATAAGAACGGTCTTATAAAGACAGAGGTAATATGCAGCGATGATAAGTTTACGGTGATCCATATGTCTGGAGTTAAAAAGGACTGGAAAGAGGTTTCTCTTACAATTTCTGCAGATAATAAAGATTTTAAGCCAATAGTAATCTATATGAATGATAAGACTGCTACAGTGGTAAAAGACCTTCCTGCAGGAGCTATTAATGATTATATAGAGCTTGCTTATACATCAAAGATAGAAAGCTATGAAGCATCCATTGAGGATATTAATGCAAAGATAAAGGAAAATGATCAGCTCATGGAGAATGCGAAAAGCAGGATGGCTGAGCTGGACGAGAGAAAAAGTCATCAGACAGAAAGCGAAAAAGAAGAGACAGACAGTCTGATCAGTGGCCTTGAAGGGCAGATCAATGATAAGAAGTTAGAAAACGAAAAAAACGAAGAAGATATTGAAGAGCTAAAGGAAAGAATAGAGCTTCAAAAGGATCTTCTGAAAGAGCTAAAGAAAGAGGAATAAATAAATGATCATATTTGTTGGTGAAAAGCTTAGAGGCGGTTTTGTAAAAGAAGTAGCAG
>CAMKMR010000070.1 GCA_946413945.1 uncultured Lachnospiraceae bacterium
GGCTTAAGACCCATTTTCTCATAGAACTTCATAGCGCCTTTATTGCAGCTCCAAACATTTAAATTGATATTGTAGCAGTCATTTTCTTTTGCAAATTGAACCACAGCCTCATATAAAGTCTTACCAACTGACATTCCTCTACTGCTTTCATCAATACAGATATCATCAATATAAAGGGTTTTAACATCGGTGAAAACAGCGTCATCCTTAAGCTGTTTAAAAACAGTAAATGCATGTCCTAAAACCTGATCAGCTTCATTTACGCATACAAAGACAGGTCTACTGCCATCCTTTAAAATCTCCTCTAACTGCACCTCATTATATTTTGTTGCCGGACCTTTAAATAAATCTGGTCTTCCATTATGATGCACCATATCCACCTGAACCAAAAGGTCCATGATTTTTGGTATATCTTTATTTTCTGCTCTTCTGACTATATTCATTTTTATCTCCTAAACCAAACTCAAATTTCAAAATGAGCCATAGTCCCGGGGGCTATGGTCCATTTTTATGTTAACCTATAAATATCGTACCTCTAATTTACGCTTTTTGCTGTTGCTAAATGACCACGCCTGGGCGCCATCACGGGCTCCTATAATGAAATGTTCCCCAGATGATTCTACAAAAGCAGTTTCATTTTCCAGTGCAAGTCCATCATACCTGGTATCTGTTATCATGCTATCAAATGTCTCTCGCCCTTCTTCATTATAATGAGGGCAAAAGCAATATGGAAAAAGTCCCAGCATTCCATCCGCGATACCATATTTTATTCCTTTCACATCCATGACACTGCACACTCTCTCATCCGAATCCATGACACTGCACTCTCTCTCATCCGCTTCCACGACACTGCACTCTCTCTCATCCACATCCGAGAAGCTGTCGCTATGTCCGGCCATAAACCAGCAGATAGCGCCAGCACTAAGCCCTGTCAAAACAGCAGTATCATTTTCATATATTTCCTTCAATTTTTTATCTAATGAATACTGCTTCCATATTTTAATCATCGTTCTTGTGTCACCACCACCAACATAAATGACATCTGCCCATTCAAGTCTTACATCGATTTCAGCCTGATCAAGCTCTTCTCTCGTTAAAGGCAACTCCCTTACGTTACAATTTAACTTTTCAAATGCAGCCCTTATCCCTTCGAAATACCCTTCTGAATCCATGCTGGCAGTCCCAATAAATAAAACATGGGGAGATTCATTTTGGGAAAGCTTTAAAGCATATAAATTAAGTTTTTCTGTAGTTAGAAGATCTCCGCCGCTGATGGCAACAACTCTTCCCATGATACACCTCCGTAAATTTCACAATATTAAAATGGTTCTTAGTCCCCCAGAGTTTCAGTTTACAAAATTTTGATCTTGCTATCTAAAACCTGTGCATTCTTTACTTTGCAAGATAATCTGAGATTCGTAATATCTCAACAATAAATGTCTTAGCAATGATTATAAAACATAACGTAAAAAATAACACCTTATTTACTTTTTCTTTCTTGCAAAAAACTGCCACAAGACCTATCAGTAAAGCCATTCCTCCCATAGCCGAAAGAACGGCCAGAGAAAGATTCATCTGTTCAAATGAAACCGCCATCGAATCCCCAAAACAGTCTTTTATTCCGCTTAGCATAGACATAGCTGTTCCCATAAGAACAGTTAGTATCGCCGCTTTTTTCCATTTTTTGTTGCTCTCATCTTTTTTAATAGTTTTTATAAAAAACAAAATAAAAGCCAAAAACAGCAATGTTGATAAAATGCTAGGTACATTTCCAAAATATAACTTGATCATAATTTTAACGTCCTTTCATTCTTTGATTTTTCCGCTACTAACTCTTACATGGATAATGTAATTGAAGCTGGTTTCGGTTCGGCTAATTTGATTTAGCCACATTATAAGCTAATTCAAATTAGCCGTCAAGTGTTAAGTAGAATCTATTCATTACCCACATCCGTAGCATCTCGTTACCTAGTTGACATAAAAATGGACCATAGTCCCGGGGGCTATGGTCCATTTTTATGTTAACTAATCTGCACTACTATTTAGTTTTTCTAGCTTTCTTATCAGGAAGCTCCGAATACATTCCTTCGAGAAGTTCAGAAATAATCGCCTTATCCTCAAATATATCAAACACATACATCAATGTCTTTGAGCCTTCATAAGGATAACGCAATTCCGAGTCTTTAAGAAGCTTGTCCGAGGTTGGAGTCCTCTTTAAAAACAGTTCACTCCCACAAATGTCACCTACCAGTTTCCCATTGAAGTATACTAGATATCCTCCCATCATGGACTTTATTACAATGTCCCCGGCTACGGATAAAGCCTCATGAACATATTCATTAAATTCATTCAACGTGATCAACTCCTTTAAAGCATTATCATTATTCTACTTCAATTCCATGATTTTTAAGGACTTCAACTGCCTTTTTCGAGATACATCCCATTGTAATAACTTTCTTTAGATTAGGAAACTGAGAAACTTCCTCCTCTGTAAGTCTTTTTACATCAAATGTATCGTCCTCTCCGTCCCAGAAAGGCCATATCTGACTGAACACTTTAAGCCCGCCATCCCATAACAGCTCGGTAACCATCTCAGCATACCTTGTAGGAATCTCATAGTCTTTGAACCATTTTTTTGCTTCAGGGATTATTTCATAACCCTCATCATCAATATCGATTTCACGCTTAGTATTCTTTTCGGCAAAGTCATAGATGTCAAACTTTGGCTCTAAAACGCCCTGTCTATACATCAGCTCTTCGATGACCATCAGTTTAAATGGAAATGAATCAAACTTTAAAACTGGTTCTTCAGCTTTTTTAAGATCATAAATTGATGTCTTTGGTCTTGGCGCATGATAGATTATTAACACCTGTGTAGAAAGCATTTTTGCCATTTCAGGGTCATCAGCCTCCTCTACCTTATCCGGCAGATATGTATTTATTTCAAATGGCCCCACCCTTTTTACATAAAAAGAATCAAACTCATCTAATTTAAATGCAACCTGAGTGTACTCCTTTTTCCCGATCATAACCTTCCCTGTAAAATAAGGTTTACCAGCATCAGGTCCTGATTCAGGTTGAGCCACATCAATTACAAACTGATCATAATGATCCTGATAATCATTTTCCGAACAGTGGATTCCAAGAGAATCCCAGTAATAATACACATGGTGAAACGTCGTTTCTCCGGCTGTATATTTCTCTTCCTCAATTCGAGGTTCACCTAAAACCTCATCTACCTTTTCTCTTGTAAACGGCGGACTTAACTTTACATCCCCAAACCAAAGCGCTTCTTTATCAATGATAATCTTTTCAACCATACTTCTTCTCCTTTATCAGGTTAACATAAAAGTGGACCACTGCCCCCGGGACTATGGACCATTTTTCTTCTCTGTCAGGCTCATTTACATTTTCAAGATATACTTAATCGCCATCTATTCTTTTTACTATATATTCCATCTTCTCAAACATAAGAATTCTCCCTCTAAACACCTCACTTCCATTCCTCTACTCAACATTTTCCGCATTCTTTTTATAAAATGTATAATGATATCTATTTTCAAATCCAAGTCCAGCATAAAAAGGCATATCTGATATTACAAATGCTCTTTTTGCTCCAAGATTCTTCACTCTGTTAAGTGCTTCATGGATCACAGCCTTAGCTACTCCTTTTCCCCTGCAGCTTGGAATTGTACAGACAGGCTCAACATAAGCATAGTCAGTCTTTTCATTATACCAAAGACCACAGATTGAGACCAGATTACCCTCATTATCGCATGCCGCAACTAAAAGATCCTGATTAAAATGTTTCCTCATTCCAGGTGTAAATATTTCTTCTTTTTCAAACTCTGCTTTATCCTCACCATGATCAAACCCTTGCCAGAATAACCATGAAAGCTTATAAATATCCTTTACCGGATCAGGATTTGCAAAGCTTAATCCCTTTGGCAAAGTAACATCAAAATTCTTTTCCAGATCAAGTTCCATGATATTCTCTGACTGATCAATAGGAACAAAACCTTTTTTTAATACCATTTCTATCTCATCAGAATTGTCATCGCAGACCGCCAGCGAAAAACCTGAATCATCTTTAAGATTACTTTCACAATAAGCTATCACTTCAGGGTAGAGTTTCTTATACCGAGGAAGCACTCCCGAAAAGCCCTCTCCAAAATACATATCGTAAATTGCAGCGCCAACTACTCTTCCTTCATCAATCCAAAGACCAATAGAATTCATACTCTCCTTGTCAAATTCAGGATGCTCATACATCCACTCAAGCCTGGCCCAGTTCCAATTAATATGGCTGGTATCATTTGCATTTAACTCTATCAAAAAATCGCATAAAGCTTCATAATCATCATCTGTAAAAATCTTAAAAGTCATACTCTTCTCCTCCATGCGTATACTTACAATAAAACAGACCAATCATTTAATGTCACGCCAGGGGCTGTATTCTTGAAACAACATTTTCCATGGAAACAAACAATGTGCTTCCTATCTATACGTTTCATTTTATTCTTCTGTCAATTTTCTAAGTAGTCCTTCACATCCCTCAACTATATCTCGATACGTGGTTTCAAAATCTCCCGTATACCAAGGGTCTGCCACAGAACGAGGATTATCTGTATAATCCATCAAAAGAGAAATCTTATTATCCGGATCTCCACCAAGTCTGATAGGCATCCATTTTCTATTAAGCTCATCCATTCCTATGATATAGTCAAAGTTTAAGTAATCCTCTTTGGTAAGTGATTAATTGATCCGAATTTCTTACATAAAAGGGTAAGTATTTTAAAAAAGTATCTGCAAAATCTTCAAGTTCGGAAGCATAATTATGTAGATACATAATATAAGCATCACCTTTTTTTCCATTAAGCTTTGCCATAAATATTTTTTTTGCATTTCCATTGGCATAATAAGAAATCAAATCGCCTATTGTCATATTGATGCGCCACCTCAATTCTTAAACACTATATCCAAATTAACAAAAACTATAATTCTATCTCTATTTTCTCTAGTATAATTTTGTTCCGTGCTTACAGATCTTCAAGAATAAAAGGCAACATATAAATCGGATACAACTTCAACATTTCAACATTACCCATATCCTTTTGGGATAGCAGAATTTGTTTTACTACCTGCTTTGAGTACTTCTGGCTAAACTCTGTTATCGATTCATGCTTGCCTATTCCGGATGATTTAACTTCTATCGGAACAATTTTGGTTTTTGATGCAAGTAGAAAATCAACCTCGTAGTAATGGGAACTATTCTCTTTTTCCCAAGTGTGATAATACAATGGTCTGTCCGAAGCTGCTATCACCTGTGCAACAGCATTTTCATATAAGTATCCCAAATCTGCCGGAAGCGAATCACTCAATAACTTTGTATATACATTCTCATCTGTCTCTCCTGATGAATTAAAAATCATAGTGGTAAATAATCCGGTATCTGCCAAATAAAGCTTAAATGTATCATTATCCCTGGTCTGCGAGAGCGCAATGCTTGGATTAAAAACATTGTAACAAGACAATACAGTTTTCGAATCTAAAAGATCATGTAATCGTTCTAAATCCTTATCAATCTTCTTTTTACCTGTTGCCGAAGATATTACATAGCTTCTCTTGTCAGTCGCGAGTTGGGTAGGGACAGAATCATACATTCTCCCGATAAGACCTGTATCATCGATTTTAAAGAAATCATCTTTATAGAGATTTATGATTTCTCTTTTTACCTCATCAATTTCAGTAAAATTCTTCCCTTCTACATATGCTTCTACGGCCTGCGGCATACCACCAACTGCCATATATATCCTAAAATCTCGCATCAATTTTCTATTTAATGAATTACCTACCGGCTTTCCATTCTTATACAATTCCCTTAAAACTGGGTAAGTATCATTCCCAATAGCCCACATAAACTCCTCGTAGTCCATTGGATAAATCGGAATCTTTATTTCCTCTGAAGGAAGAACAATATCCTTGACGTTCTTCTTAATGCTTATCAGTGATCCTGTTTCAATATAGTCATATCTTCCATCCGCCACAAGATACTTAATTGCCTGCCGCACCTTAGGCTGAAGCTGAATTTCATCAAAAATGATTACAGATTCTCTTTTATACAAAGTGATACCGGTTGACGTCTGCAGTCTAAGGAAGAACACATCCAAATCTGAAATATCGTCAAAAGCATCCAAAACATCCTTTTTTACGTTTGCAAAGTCAACTTTTATATATGACCTGTACTCCTGCTTTGCAAATTCCTCAGCTATCGTAGACTTTCCAACACGCCTTGCCCCTTCCAAGAGTACGGAGTATTTGGGAGCTTTCTTTTCTTTCCAGTACATCAGCTTTTCAAACGCTTTTCTCTTAAACATTTTGATCCTCCATAGAACATGTGGTTCCATTTCTTCAATGTTGCAATTGCATTATAATACCGATTCTTCAAAATCGCAATCGTCAGATTCCATTTCTTCAATGTTACTTGCATTAAAAACTACCATTATTTCAATCTTAAATACAAAAAGCACCCATTAATTAGGATGCTTTAGTGTCGGGAGTTCACTTTCAAAAGTGTAAATGGGGTGTAAACTGTTGCCTCTTTTCTGATAAAACACCGTATTTATGCGCTTTCCGCGCTCATCTGCATATCTTGGGTACCGATAATACTTTTTTCCTATTCCCAAGATTCATAAATTTGATTTCTCTTTTTAAATGCCTCTTCTCCACCCTCCATAATGTTCACTATATCGCGATGGGTTTCAGCTGAATCAATCGTTCCGCACTTTATCCCAATCGATCCGTCCTCATGGTATTCAGTCGTTACGACTCTTTCAGCATCTCCCAACACAGGAATGTTAGCGTTATGTGTCGCAAAAATGAATTGCATATCGCTCTTTTCTTTTTTATAGTTTGAATAAGTTCCTCGTATATTACCTGGTTATCCAAATCATCCTCTGGCTGGTCCACAACAATTACATCACTGTCATGCTGCGTCAGTATAAATAGGATTAATGCGGACGCTCTTTGGCCTAGCGAATGCTTGCTTAAAGGCTTTCCGTGATATGAAATACTGATCACATTTGGGGTATCATCACCCAGCATCTCTTTATAACCTTCTTCAATCTTTTGCGACATCTTTGCATATATCGTATCAGTACATTATTGTTTTATTACACCACCTTCATTCAAATAATAATCTTCAACTATGGCTGGCATATCTGAAAACTCCTCACTCATTGCAATATACTTTGCATCGGATAGACCTGTCCCCTTAAAATATGTTATGAGTTTCTCTTTCAGTTCTGCCTTATTTCCTTTAAAAACCATATCTACCGAAAGTTGATCTTGTTGCTGATTAATCTCACGAGAAGCAATTTCATAATCATGGAAATTCTTCCGAAGCAACTCATTGCGATCAGCAAATCCTTTTTTATAGCGGAGCACAACCTATCCTTTGATTTTAAACTTTCTTTTAGCTTTGCTATCTTCTCATTATTTGCAACTAATTTCTTCTGGTCGGAAACATAGCTATCAGCATCTAGTTGTTCATCATTTATTCCACGCTTGATTTCAGCAAATTCATCCTTTAACGAATCAATCTTCAGAATAAGTTTTTCTCTTACTAAGGATATTTTCTCCTTAGATTTTTTTAGAGTATCTATATCCTGCTTGATTGCATCTATACTTGAGTTTGCTTGCGCTATCAATGGGTTTAAATCATCAAATATTTCACTGTTATATTGGGAAACATAGTTATCAATTGAGAGCAGTTCACGTCCATCCTTGGAATATGCGCTTTCTAACGACTGAATAAGTTCATCTAGCCATTCAGAAAGAGAATCTATTCTTACTAAATCCGCATTACACGATGTTTGTTTCTTTAATTTTTCATCCAATCCTTTTTCTTGATAAACCTTAAGGCGATGCTGCAAAGTAGCGTTTTCTGATGATAAATCCGCTATCTGACCAGGTATATCCGTTAAAACTATCAACTTTTCTATATCTTCAGTCAGTTTGCTTTGTATAGACTC
>CAMKMR010000071.1 GCA_946413945.1 uncultured Lachnospiraceae bacterium
TATATATTTGACAAATATAGGTGTCAAGTGTTTTTTAATTACTCTTCATCAGAATTAACAGATTCTTCAGAAACAGCCTCTTCAACTGCTTCATCAACAACTTCTTCTGTTACTTCATCTGTAATTTCATCTTCAACTATCTCTGCATCTTCAATGCCTTCGATATCATCAACAAACTCAGAATCGAGTTTAACTGAACGATATCTCTTAAGACCTGTACCAGCTGGAATAAGCTTACCAATAAGTACATTTTCCTTAAGACCCTGAAGTGGATCGACCTTACCCTTGATAGCTGCATCAGTAAGAACTCTTGTTGTCTCCTGGAATGATGCTGCTGAAAGGAAGCTGTTTGTAGCAAGTGAAGCCTTAGTGATACCAAGAAGTACACGCTCTGATGTAGCAACTCTCTTACCTTCTGCTTCAAGGATCCCGTTGGCATTCTCAAGATCGAGATTGTCAACAAATGTTCCTGGAAGATATTCTGAATCACCGCTATCTTCAACTCTTGACTTCTTTAACATCTGATGAACGATAACTTCGATATGCTTATCAGAGATTTCAACACCCTGCATACGATAAACACGCTGTACTTCACGGAGCATGTAATCTTCAACTGCATTGATACCCTTGATCCTGAAGATATCATGTGGGTTAACTGAACCTTCTGTAAGTACATCACCAGCTTCAAGAATGTCACCTTCATGAACCTTGATACGAGATCCATAAGGAATTGGATATGACTTTTCTTCACCAGATTCTGGATCAGTAACTATTACTTCTCTTAACTTCTTAATAGAATCCTTAGCATCGATAAGATGTACCTTACCAGCATTCTCTGTTACTATAGCAACACCCTTTGGCTTACGAGCTTCAAAAATTTCTTCTACTCTAGGAAGACCCTGTGTAATATCGCCACCGGCAACACCACCAGTATGGAATGTTCTCATAGTAAGCTGTGTACCAGGTTCACCGATTGACTGTGCAGCGATGATACCAACTGCTTCACCAACCTGTACTGCCTGACCAGTTGCCATGTTAGCACCGTAACATTTAGCACAGATACCAACGCGACACTTACATGTAAGGATTGTTCTGATCTTTAACTTAGCATCTCTTCTGCATACTCCCTTTTCTTCATCGAAGTATGGAACACCATTTTCATCAACACCTTCATTTACAATACGAGCTGCTCTTGCAGGTGTGATCATGTGATTTGCTTTTACGATTCTCTCGCCATCAGCTGTATAAACATCAACAGCTGTATAACGACCTGTGATACGCTCCTGGAATGACTCGATAAGTTCGTCGCCTTCCATAAATGTCTGAACGTACTGTCCAGGAATTGGCTTACCAATTGAGCAGTCCGGCTCTCTGATAACAAGATCCTGAGATACATCAACAAGTCGACGTGTAAGGTAACCAGAGTCGGCTGTTCTAAGAGCTGTATCTGAAAGTCCCTTACGAGCACCGTGAGCTGACATGAAGTACTCGAGTACGTCAAGACCTTCACGGAAGTTAGACTTGATTGGAAGTTCGATTGTTCTACCAGTTGTATCGGCCATCAGACCACGCATACCAGTAAGCTGTTTGATCTGCTGATCAGAACCACGGGCTCCGGAATCAGCCATCATGTAAATATTATTGTATTTATCAAGACCATCGAGAAGGGCTTTTGTAAGACTTGAGTCGGCTCTTTCCCATGTTCTTACTACTGACTTATATCTTTCTTCATCTGTAAGGAATCCGATATTATAGAAATCAGTGATCTTATCAACTATATCCTGAGCTTCATCAAGAATATCTTTCTTGTTGCTTGGGATTGTCATGTCTGCGACTGAAACAGTGATACCTGAAAGTGTTGAGTAATGGTAACCAATAGCCTTAACATTATCAAGTACTTCAGCTGTCTTTGTAGAACCATGAAGATTGATACATTTATCAAGGATCTTCTTTAAGTTCTTCTTACCTACATGGAAGTTAACTTCTGGCTCAAGGAGATTTTTCTTATCAGATCTGTCAACAAAGCCAAGATCCTGAGGAATTATCTCATTGAATAAAAGCTTACCAAGTGTAGTCTTAACAAATCCTGTTACAACTTCACCGTCTTCAGCAGTAGCTGTCTTTTCAATATAGATTGGCTGATGAAGAGTGATCTCTTCATTTTCAAATGCAAGATATGCACGGTTAAGATTCTTATATCTTCTTCCGACCATATCATAAGCTGTGCTGATGATATCTTTATAGTAAGTATTCTTACCATCTTTAGATCTCTTCTTTTCAACACGAACCTTTACGATATCATGAGAATTGATAACACCATTTTCGATATCCTTCTGGATAGCTTCAATATTCTCATGTTCATTATCTACAGAGTAGTACTTCTTAACTTCATCTTCAGAAGCATCTACTTCTTTATATTTATCATTTGTAAGATAGTAAATACCAAGTACCATATCCTGTGAAGGAACTGATACTACACCACCATCGGCAGGCTTAAGGAGGTTGTTAGACGAAAGCATAAGGAATCTACACTCAGCCTGAGCCTCAACAGAAAGTGGAAGGTGAACGGCCATCTGGTCACCGTCGAAGTCAGCGTTGAAGGCTGTACATACGAGTGGATGAAGTCTGATAGCTCTACCTTCTACAAGTATTGGTTCGAAAGCCTGGATACCAAGTCTGTGAAGTGTAGGAGCACGGTTTAACATAACCGGATGTTCCTTGATTACATCTTCAAGAATATCCCAAACCTGTGGCTCAAGTCTTTCCACACTCTTCTTAGCAGCCTTGATATTGTTTGAAAGTCCTCTCTTTGTAAGTTCTCTCATAACGAAAGGCTTGAAGAGCTCAACTGCCATTTCCTTTGGAAGACCGCACTGGTAAATCTTAAGATTTGGTCCAACTGCGATAACTGAACGTCCAGAGTAGTCAACACGCTTACCAAGAAGGTTCTGACGGAATCTACCCTGCTTACCTTTAAGCATATCTGAAAGAGACTTAAGAGCTCTGTTACCAGGTCCTGTAACAGCACGTCCATGACGGCCATTATCAATAAGGGCATCAACAGCTTCCTGAAGCATACGCTTTTCATTACGTACGATGATTTCAGGAGCATTGAGCTCAAGAAGCTTCTTTAATCTGTTATTTCTGTTAATGATCCTTCTATAAAGATCATTAAGATCTGATGTTGCAAATCTACCACCATCAAGCTGAACCATAGGTCTTAAATCTGGTGGAAGAACTGGAACAACATCCATGATCATCCATTCTGGCTTGTTGTCTGAATTTCTAAATGCTTCAACAACTTCAAGCTTCTTGATGATCTTAGCTTTCTTCTGGCCTGAAGCAGCATCAAGTTCCTCTTTAAGAGTCTTTGCTTCTTCTTCAAGATCTACCTTCTGAAGAAGTTCCTTAATAGCTTCCGCACCCATACCAGCTCTAAACGCGCCGTATCCGTACTTTTCTTCTGCCTCACGGAATTCTGTTTCTGTGATTACATCTTTCTCATGGAGATCTGTATCGCCTGGATCAAGTACGATATAAGCACCAAAATAAATAACCTTCTCAAGGACACGTGGAGATAAGTCAAGTAAAAGACCTATACGGCTAGGTATACCTTTGAAGTACCAAATATGTGAAACAGGAGCAGCAAGTTCAATGTGTCCCATACGCTCACGACGTACGCTTGACTTTGTAACTTCAACACCGCATCTGTCACAGATAATGCCCTTAAAACGGATTTTCTTATACTTACCGCAGTGGCATTCCCAGTCCTTTGTAGGACCGAAAATGCGTTCGCAGTAAAGACCATCTCTTTCAGGCTTTAATGTTCTATAATTGATAGTCTCTGGCTTTTTAACTTCGCCATAAGACCATTCTCTAATTCTGTCAGGGGAGGCAAGGCCAATCTTGATAGCGTCAAAATTAATAGGTTGTTCCTGCTCAACTTCTGGAATGTTTGCCATCTTTCTTTCTCTCCTCTCGATTAATTTTCATCATCCATGTATTCATCATCAACAAGATCATCCTCTGGCATGCTTTCAAGCTCTGTTAACTCGTCATCCTCGTTAATTCCGCTGAAACCATTCTCTGCAAGATCGCCTGTGAACTTACTTGCGCCTTCAAGCATCTTTCTTGTTTCCTTATCGTAATCTTCTGATTCGCCGAATACAACTTCGTCACCAAGTTCATCAAGAACTCTGACGTCAAGTCCAAGTGCCTGGAATTCCTTAAGGAGAACCTTAAATGATTCTGGAACGCCTGGTTCAGGTATATTTTCACCCTTGATGATAGCTTCATATGTCTTAACACGTCCTGTTACGTCATCTGACTTAACAGTAAGGATTTCCTGAAGTGTATAAGCAGCACCGTAAGCCTCAAGAGCCCAAACTTCCATTTCTCCGAATCTCTGACCACCGAACTGAGCTTTACCACCGAGCGGCTGCTGAGTTACGAGTGAGTAAGGACCAGTTGAACGAGCATGGATCTTATCATCTACAAGGTGATGGAGTTTAAGGTAATGCATGAATCCGATAGAAGTCTTATCAGGAAGTGGTTCACCTGTACGTCCATCACGGAGCTGTACCTTACCGCTTTCATCAATAGGAACACCCTTCCACTCTTCTCTGTGATCTCTGTGATCATAGAGGTACTGAAGAGTTTCTTTCTTCATCTTGCCCTTATATTTTGCTTCAAATTCTTCCCAGCTTGTGTTTACATAGTCATTTGCACATGTAAGTGTAGCTGTAATATCTTCCTCATTAGCACCGTCAAATATTGGAGTAGATACCTTAACACCAAGTACCTGCGCAGCAAGTCCAAGATGAAGTTCAAGTACCTGTCCAATGTTCATACGTGAAGGAACGCCGAGAGGGTTAAGAACGATATCAAGAGGACGTCCGTTTGGAAGGAATGGCATGTCTTCTGCAGGGAGTACACGTGAAACGACACCCTTATTACCGTGACGACCGGCCATCTTATCACCAACTGAGATCTTTCTCTTCTGAGCGATATATACACGAACAGACATATTTACTCCTGGAGGAAGCTCATCGCTATTCTCCCTTGTAAATATCTTTGTATCCATGATGATACCATAAGCACCATGAGGAACTCTGAGTGAAGTATCTCTAACTTCTCTAGCTTTCTCACCAAAGATGGCACGCAGAAGCCTCTCTTCTGCTGTAAGTTCTGTTTCTCCCTTAGGAGTAACCTTACCAACAAGAATGTCACCTGCACGAACTTCTGCACCGATACGGATAATACCATTTTCATCAAGATCCTTAAGAGCATCCTGAGCAAGTCCTGCTAAGTCTCTTGTGATCTCTTCTGGTCCAAGCTTTGTATCTCTTGACTGACATTCATATTCTTCTATATGTACAGATGTATAAACATCTTCTTTAATAAGTCTTTCTGAAAGAAGGACAGCATCTTCGTAGTTGTAACCTTCCCATGTTGAGAAACCAATGAGAGGGTTCTTACCAAGTGCAAGTTCTCCGTTCTTTGTTGAAGGACCATCGGCAATTACTTCACCAGCCTTAACCTTGTCGCCACGTTTAACGATAGGTCTCTGGTTCATGCAGTTACCCTGGTTACTTCTTGCGAATTTGATTACTGGGTATTCATCAAGCTCACCATTTTCTGTTCTTACAGTGATCTTATCACTTGATGAGATTTCAACAATACCATCACGCTCCGCAATAACGCAGATACCTGAGTCTTTTGCTGCCTTAGCTGCAATACCAGTATCTACTACAGGAGCATCAGTTGTAAGAAGAGGTACGGCCTGACGCTGCATGTTTGATCCCATGAGGGCACGGTTAGCATCGTCGTTCTGAAGGAATGGTATCATAGATGTAGCAACTGAGAATACCATACGAGGTGATACGTCCATATAGTCAACATCTGCTTTTGCAAACTCAGATGTGATATCTCTGTAACGACCAGCAACGTTATTTCTTTCGAAATGTCCCTCTTCATCAAGTGGCTCAGAAGCCTGAGCTACAATGAAGTTATCCTCTTCATCAGCTGTCATATATACAACTTCGTCTGTAACGATAGGATTATCTTTGTCTGTCTTATCTACTCTTCTATAAGGAGCTTCAATAAAACCATATTCATTAATTCTTGCGTATGATGCAAGAGAGTTAATAAGACCGATGTTAGGTCCTTCAGGTGTCTCGATAGGACACATTCTTCCATAATGTGTATAATGTACGTCTCGAACTTCGAATCCGGCACGATCTCTTGAAAGACCACCAGGACCAAGAGCTGAAAGACGTCTCTTATGTGTAAGTTCTGAAAGAGGGTTATTCTGATCCATGAACTGTGAAAGCTGTGAAGATCCGAAGAACTCCTTAACTGCAGAAGTTACAGGCTTAATGTTGATAAGAGACTGTGGGGTGATGGTCTCAATATCCTGAGTCTGCATACGCTCACGAACAACTCTTTCAAGTCTTGAAAGTCCGATACGGTACTGATTCTGAAGAAGTTCACCTACGCAACGGATACGTCTGTTACCAAGGTGATCGATATCATCAGAGTTACCGATACCATATTCAAGATGCATATTATAATTTATAGAAGCAAATATATCTTCCTTTGTGATGTGCTTTGGAACGAGTTCATGAATATTCTTCTTAATCTCTTCCTTAAGCTCATCTGGATCGTCATATTCATTAAGAAGTCTTTCGAGTGCTGGATAATATACTTCACCTGTAATGCCAAGCTCTTCTGGTTCAACACCCTCAAGCTTATCAGCGATCCATGGCTTGATATCAACCATCATATTTGAAAGGATCTTAACATTCTTTGTATCCGTCTGTACCATGATATATGGAACAGCTGAATCCTGAATCTTCTTACCTGCATGTCTTGTAAGGATTTCGCCCTGAGCATAGAGAACTTCACCTGTAACAGGATCGATAACATCCTCTGCAAGGATAAGATTCTTAACACGATTCTTTAATGCAAGCTTTTTGTTAAACTTATAACGTCCTACCTTAGCAAGATCATATCTTCTTGCATCGAAGAACATACCATTAACAAGACCCTCTGCACTTTCAACAGCAAGAGGCTCTCCTGGTCTCATCTTTTTATAAAGTTCAAGGAGACCTTCTTCATATGTTCTTGAAGGATCCTTGTCAAAACTTGCCTGAAGTTTTGGTTCATCACCAAAGAGATCGATGATCTCTTCATTTGTACCAAGTCCAAGTGCACGAAGAAGCACTGAAATAGGTACCTTTCTATTTCTATCAACACGTACCCAGAAGATTCCGTTAGAGTCTGTCTCGTACTCAAGCCAAGCACCTCTGTTTGGAATTACTGTACATGAATATAATGGAAGACCTGTCTTATCATGGTCCATAGCATAGTAAATGCCAGGAGAACGAACCAGCTGGCTGACGATTACTCTTTCTGCTCCATTGATTACAAATGTACCTGTCTGTGTCATAAGTGGAAGATCACCCATGAAGATCTCATGCTGATTGATCTCACCTGTCTCGCTATTACGAAGACGTACATTTACCTTCAAAGGTGCAGCATATGTAGCGTCTCTCTGCTTGCAATCTTCAATGTTATACTTAATTTCATCAGTGCAGAGCTCATAATTAACAAATTCAAGGCTCAGCTTACCGGTAAAGTCAACTATAGGTGAGATGTCGTCGAAAGCTTCTTTTAAGCCCTCTTCGAGGAACCACTTATAAGAGTCTACCTGTACGCCGATAAGATTTGGCATTTCCAACACTTCTTTTTTGTTGGAAAAGCTCATACGTATGCTTCTACCAGATTTAATAGGATGCATTCTGTACTTTTTCATTGACGTGTTTTTCACCCCTTATTTATATTTGTCTCTCGGGCACTCTAAAAAGTGCGTCAAACCCTTATGGATGGCGGTTTTTAAGCGCACGAAATGTAAAGGCTGAGTAAAATGGTACAAAAGACCATACTAGCCTATAATGACAGTTTATTAATAT
>CAMKMR010000072.1 GCA_946413945.1 uncultured Lachnospiraceae bacterium
TGGCAAGGATGATATTTGCGCCACTGGAACTTTCCATCAGTACAGTTACTGCAGTGCTTCTTGCACCAGTCGTTGTGATCATGATGATAAGAAAACATAAGGCAGGTGATAGTCTTTGAGTAAAACAGTTATAAAAATTGATGAACTTACTGCCGGTTATGGAAAAAAAGAGATAATAAAGGACTTTTCCATTGATATAAATGAGGGTGAGATAATCAGTATCATAGGGCCTAATGGGGTAGGAAAGTCTACTCTGCTTAAGACCATCAGAAATGAGATCCCTTCCATTAAGGGGAAAGTTTCTTATAGAAGTGATGAGGGGGAATTTAGAGATATTAAGCTTATAAAAGATATTGAAAGAGCAAGGCTTATTGCTGAAGTTTCAACAGAAAAGATAAGATCTGAGATGCTTCTTGCAAAGGAAGTTGTGGAATTGGGAAGATACCCTTATACCAATAGATTCGGGATCCTTTCGGATGAAGATAAAAGAAAAGTAGATGAAGCAGTAGAAATAGTTGGTGCCAGGAAACTTTTAGATAAAGAATTTTTAAGAATGAGTGATGGAGAAAAGCAGATCATTATGCTGGCCCGGGCTATAGCCCAGGATACTAAGGTACTGATTTTAGATGAACCCACATCTTATCTGGATATCAGATTTAAGATAAAGATAATGAAAGTGATAAAAAGACTGGTTTCTGAAAAGAACATCTCTTGTATCATGTCTCTTCACGAACTGGAACTTGCTAAATATATATCAGACAGGGTACTTGCAGTAAATAATGATAAGAGAATAGAGAATAAAGATACAGATAATACTTTCAGAGAAGAAAATATAAAGGATTTATATGGTCTTTCAGAGGAAGATTTGCAGATATATAAAGAAATATATAATGTTATCTGACTATAAATTAAAGAGAACAGGGAAAAAACAAAAAAAGAAAAAATAGAGCAGAGGAAAATAAAAACTGGGATAAAGAAAACAAAAGCAGTGAAAAAAACTGGAAAAAGAAAAATTAGAGCAGGGAAAAATGGTTATGGCAAATAATGAATTTGAATATGTAAGACCAGAGGAAATAGAAAAGAGATCCTTTGAGATAATAACAAAAGAATTAGAGGAGCAGGGAATCGTCTTAACAGGAGATAAGTCTCCTGTGATAAAGAGAGTGATCCATACATCTGCTGATTTTTCTTATGCTAAAAGCCTTATCTTTTCACCGGATGCAGTTAAAAAGGCAAGGGACCTTATAAGAGATGGAGCCTGGATCGTTACAGATACTAATATGGCGCTTTCCGGGATCAATAAGAAGAGACTGGCTATGTATGGAGGAGAAGCCCGCTGTTTTATGGCAGAAGAAGATGTGGCGAAGGAAGCTAAGAAGAGAGGAGTGACCCGTGCCACAGTAAGTATGGAACATGCCGCAAAGCTGGATAAAAGGATCATTTTTGCTATAGGAAATGCACCAACTGCACTTATCACACTAAATCAGCTTATAAAAGATAAAGTGTTCATTCCGGATTTTATAATCGGTGTTCCTGTTGGTTTTGTAAATGTAGTTTATTCCAAGGAACTTATCATAAACGGAAATGTTCCTTATATCGTTAACAGGGGAAGAAAGGGTGGAAGCAATATAGCAGCGGCTATATGCAATGCGCTTCTTTATGGTATGTAAATGGATCTAAAATATGGATTTACTACCGGAAGTTCAGCAGCAGCGGCGTCAAAGGCAGCAATTCTTATGCTTCTTTCCGGAAAAATTAAAGATAAGATATCAATAAGTACTCCAAAGGGGATTACATTTAACGCAGACATTAAGGATATAAAGCTTGATCTTAAAGCTTTAGAGGCAAGTTGTGCTGTGGAAAAGAATGGAGGAGACGATCCGGATATAACCACAGGACTGCTTATATATTCAAAGGTATCGATAATAGAAAATGACATAGATGAACTTCTTATTGATATTGATGGTGGTGAAGGAGTAGGAAGAGTTACTAAGCCGGGACTTGATCAGCCTGTTGGAAATGCGGCTATTAATTCTATGCCACGAAAGATGATAGAAAAGGAAGTTCGTGAAGTGGCAGAACTCTATGACTTTAAAGGAAAGATCAGAGTTTTGATCTATGTTCCTTTTGGAAGAGAGACTGCTAAAAAGACATTTAATGAAAGACTTGGGATAATAGGTGGCATTTCAATCCTTGGTACCAGCGGGATAGTAGAACCAATGTCTGATCAGGCGCTTCTGGATACTATAAGGGTTGAGCTAAATCAAAGAAGGGCCCTGGGAGATGAGATAATAGCTATAACTCCTGGAAATTACGGACAGGAATTTATGCTCAGAGCCTATGATTATCAGCTGGACAGATCTGTCAAATGTTCCAACTTTATTGGGGACACTATTGATATGGCGGCTGAAACAGGGTTTAAGAAAATGCTATTAACAGGCCATATAGGAAAACTTATAAAACTATCCGGCGGTATTTATAATACCCATTCAAAGAATGCTGATGCAAGGATGGAGCTTCTCCTTGCGGCAGGAATAAGAGCAGGCCTTGACGCTATGTCAGGAAGAAATATACTTGATGCAGTATCAACGGAAGAAGGAATAAGGATAATAAAAGAAGCTGGATGCTTTGAAGAAACGATGAAATATATGATGGAAAAGATCATGTTTTTCCTTAATAAAAGAGCCAGTGGAAAGATTGATATAGAATGTATCGTCTATTCCAATAATTATGGGCTTTTGGCAAAGAGCGACGGAGCAGAAAAATTGCTGGATGCCCTAAAGATAGTATAAAAAATATAAAAAAATTAATTGATCAAACTGGAAAAATGCCAGTGTAATGACAACCGGAAAAATACTAGAGATAATTATTTATGATACTGGAATAGTGAAATGGGAGTAGTGAAATGGTACATTTTGTTGGTGCAGGATCTGGAGCGGTGGATCTTATAACTGTAAGAGGTATGAATTTAATAAGTAAAGCAGATATAGTGATATATGCCGGATCCTTAGTAAATAAAGATATGCTTCGATATATGAAAGAAGGGGCAGAAAGCTATGACAGTGCCTATCTTACTTTAGAAGAAGTTATAGATTTGATAAAGAAGGCTGAGGCAGAAAATAAGAATGTGGTAAGACTTCATACAGGAGATCCAAGTCTTTACGGAGCCATAAGAGAGCAGATGGACGAGATGGACGAACAGGGTATTTCCTATGATGTAACACCTGGAGTTACAGCGGCCTTTGGAGCGGCTGCAAGTCTTGGACTTGAATATACACTTCCTGAAATAACACAAACCCTTATAATCACAAGGGTTGAAGGAAGAACTCCTGTTCCTCAGTTAGAAAAGGTAAGAGAACTGGCAAAACATAAAACTTCCATGGCAATTTATTTAAGTA
Organism: uncultured Lachnospiraceae bacterium; assembly: GCA_946413945.1. GTDB lineage: Bacteria > Bacillota > Clostridia > Lachnospirales > Lachnospiraceae > Eubacterium_Q. Next base: position 3,399 of record CAMKMR010000072.1, read on the forward strand.
CAGGTCTCCTTAAAAAATTAGAAGAAGAATTAAAGTCAGCAGGTTTAGATGAAGATACTCCGGCAGCGATAGTTTATAAGGCAACCTGGCCTGAAGAAGAAAGATATATATGTACAGTCAGCAGTTTAGAAGAAACAGCTAAGAAAAATAACATTAAAAAAACTGCTATAGTACTTGTTGGAGAAGCAATAAGGACAGTGTCAAAGGACAGTAAGGCAGTAAGATCAAAACTTTACTCACCGGATTTTGAGACTGAGTATAGAAAGATCAATATAGAACAATCAATATAGAAAGATCAATATAGAACAATAGTAGTTGTAAGGATAAAAGGAGATAAGATCGAAAGAAACAATGATAAAAAGAGTGATCTATTTTACTGATGAAGGAGAAAAAGTTAAAGAAGAGATAGTAAAGCTTTATGCCACTGATCTATGTCTTTCCTTAGATGGAAGAAAAAATGATGCAAGAAGCTTTATCTTTGATGGCTTTAAATATCATAATCCGATTATCTTTATTGGTGCTTTAGGTATAGCTGTAAGGATGATGAAAGATCTTTCGCAGGATAAATTAAAGGATAGTGCTTTTATTGTAATGGATGAAAGAAAAAAGTTTGTTATCCCTGTTTTATCAGGACATATGGGTGGTGCTATAGAACTTTCGTATGACATTTCCAAAAGACTTGGCAGTGAAGCAGTTATAACAACAGCAACGGATGTGGAAGAAAAATTCTCAGTAGATACATTTGCAAGGATCAATCATCTTAAGATAAAGAATAAAGAGATGATAAAGAAAGTATCTGCTAAGGTTTTAGATGGAAAAGAGATAAGGATAGCCATACCAGAGGGTTTTAAGATAATAGGAGAGCCTTGGGATAAGGTAAATGTTAAGAATTACAATAATATAAATGATCTAATAGATCTAACTGAAAGAAATGATAAAAATGCTGATAAGACTATTTGCAATGTAGATGTCCTTATCACTTGTGATAGTGATATAAATGAAGCATTTTTAGATAAGGTTCTCATTCTTAATCCAAAGAATTATATATTTGGAATTGGTGTAAGAAAAGGTAAAACATTTGAAGAGATAAATAGTTTTTTTATAGATAATGGAGTAAGCCGTCAGTGGATGGAAGATAATATTCTTTATTTTACAAGCATTGATCTAAAGGCTAAAGAAGAAGGACTTCTTAATCTGGCTTCATTTTATCATACAGAACTGATCACATTTAATGCTATGGAGTTATCTAAAATTAAAGGTGATTTTAAAGAATCTGAATTTGTAAAGGAAACTGTCGGAGTTTCAAATGTATGTGAAAGGGCAGCTTCGCTTTTAGCCAGCAGATTGGATAAGAATTTTGATAATAAACTTTATAAAGAAAAAACAGCAGGTAACGGGATTACATTTGCAATAACTAAGATAGAGAGAAATAGCTTCAGATGGAGAGAAAAATTCTAAAGGAAGACAGTATGGGAAAAATATTTGTTGTAGGTTTTGGACCTGGAAATAAAGAAAATATGACGATAGATGCGCTGAATGCTATTGAAGCATCAGATATCATCATTGGATATACAGTTTATATAGAACTTATGAAAAAAATGTATCCCTTAAAGGAATACCAATCTACACCAATGAGAAGCGAGATTGAAAGATGTCGCCTTTGTTTTGAAAAAGCTAAAGAGGGTAAAGTGGTTTCACTTATATGCAGTGGAGATGCGGGAATTTATGGGATGGCATCCCCTGTCCTTTCCCTTGCTGATGAATATGATCTTCATGATATTACTATAATTCCAGGTGTTACAGCGGCTGTATCAGGTGGGGCAGTTCTTGGTTCCCCTCTTACATCAGACTTTTGTGTAGTGAGTCTTAGCAATGCCCTTACTCCATGGGAAGTTATTGTAAAAAGATTAAAGGCAGCGGCCAGTGGAGGCTTTGTAACTGTTCTTTATAATCCGAGAAGTAAGACAAGACCAGGTCTTTTAAACGAAGCCATTGATATTTTTATAAATGAAGGGGTTAGTAAAGATACTCCGTCAGGCTATGTTAAAAATATAGGAAGAGATAAGCAGGAATATAAGATACTTACTTTAGAAGAGTTAAAGACAGCTGATATTGATATGTTTACAACAGTATTTATCGGAAATGAAGAAACAGAAGTTATAAATGATAGATTAGTAACTAGAAGGGGTTACAAAATATGAGGAAAATACTTCTATTTGCAGGCACCACAGAAGGGCGTATTTGTGCCGAAAAATTAAAGAAATATGGTATTTCAATGGATGTCTGTGTAGCAACTGAATATGGAAAAGAAATGATCGAGCCTTCTAAGTTTATAAATATCCTTCGGGGAAGGCTTGATCTTAATGGGATAAAGGATCTGATAGATAAAAATGATTATCAGCTGATAATTGATGCTACTCATCCTTATGCTACATGCGTAAGTAAGAACATTAAGGAGGCTGTAGAAGCGAGCGGCCTGCCATATATAAGGATTAAAAGAGAGTCATTATTTTTAGATTATGGAATCTATTTTAACAACTATGATGAAATGATCCTTAGGTTAAAGAATACAAAGGGAAATATACTTCTTACTACAGGAAGTAAGGAACTTATCAGATTTTCATCAGATCCAGATCTAAAAGAAAGACTAATTGTGAGGGTTATTCCGGGAGAAGAAAGTATAAGGCTTTGTAGTGACGCAGGAATAGAAAGAGAAAAGATAATAGCGATGCAGGGACCATTTTCATCTAATATGAATCAGGCCATCATAAAGGAATATGATATAAAGATTCTTGTAACAAAAGAAAGTGGAACTGCAGGGGGATTTAGAGAAAAGATAGAGGCTGCAAAAAAGGAAGGTGTAAGCTGCTTTATTTTACGCAGGCCTAAAGACGATCTAAATGAAGAGGGGATTTCTCTGGATGATGCTATAGAAAAAACATTTGAGTTTATGGGCATAAAGAACAACGATATAAGCTCTGGTGGGATTAAAAAGAAAAACGATATAACTCCTGGTGGGATTAAAAAGAAAAACGATATAAGCCTTATCGGAATAGGAATGGATGGTGAAAGAACCCTTACCATAGAGGCAAAAAGGTATATAGAAGAGGCAGATCTTATATATGGTGCCAGCAGGATGATAGATTCTGTGGCATATTTAAACCCTAAGGCTTTATATAAGAAAATGTATATCAGTAAAGATATTTTAGATGATATAAAAAAGCAGCTTGTCTTTACGAATGAAGTGAAAAATATAGCTATTCTTTATTCTGGAGATACCGGATTTTACAGCGGGGCTTCTAAAATGAGAAACTATATTTTAAATGATGAATCTATCAAAGAAAGGATAGAATTAAAGACTCTTCCGGGAATCTCATCACTTTCAATGATGGCAGCAAGATGTAACATTTCCTATGAGGATATTGAAATAATAAGTAGTCACGGGATCAGTGAGGATATCTGGGAAAAGAAATTAAAAAATGCTCTTGCAGAAGATAAAAATATTTTCCTGATCACATCAGGAAGAGAAGATGTAAGGCATATCATAGATATAGCATGCCATGTTTCTAAAGAATATCAGATCTATCTGGGAAGAAATCTTTCTTATGAAGATGAAGAAATTACTGTTATTAATTCAAAAGAATTTAATATAAAGGAGATTGATGACACTGAAGGGCTTTATTCTATTGTAATAAAGAGAGTTCCTGATGATAAAAAAAATGATAAGGTAACTGCTGAGATTATCAAAGAAGAGAATTCTGAGCTGATTACTAGGATTGTTAAAGATAAGAATATAGATGACTTAAATATTCTTGGCCTTAGGGATGAAGAATTCCTTAGAGATGAAAAGACTCCAATGACTAAGGAAGAAGTTAGGGAGATCATCGTTTCAAAACTTCGCCTTAGAGATGGGGATATTTTCTTTGATATAGGCAGCGGAACAGGTTCTATAGCAATCCAGGCTTCAATGTTAAAAGATATAGAAGTTTATGCAGTAGAAGAAAAAACATCTTCCTGCCTCCTTATAAAGAAAAATATAGAAAAGTTTGGTTGCAGGAAGATAAGTATTTTTAATGACAGGGCAAGCAATGTAATAGATTCATTTCCAATGCCGGATGCTGTATTTATAGGTGGAAGTGGAGGGGAATTAGAAGAGATCATAGCAAAGCTTAATTCTAAGAAAAATGAAGATAAGAGAAGGAAGATCAGAGTTGTTATAAGCACTGTTACCCTGGAGACAGAAATGGAAATCTATGGCCTTATAAAAAAATATGAGCCAGAAGATTTAGATATTGTTGAAGTTAACATTTCAAAAGCAAGAAAACTGGGAAGATATAATCTTATGAAGGCTGAAAATCCTATAAAGATTATCTCATTTAAATTATAAAGAGATTTTTTATTTTTTATACAAACGGCAGTGGATGCGAAAGATTTAAGATAAAAAAAGGGGAGCATCAATGAAAAATCATCCGGGAATTTTAATAGCGGCGCCTCAAAGTGGCAGTGGTAAGACGCTTATCACTATATCTTTACTAAGAGCCTATTCTTCTCTTGGGTTAAAGATAGGT